>CBAAAH010000097.1:0-9333 GCA_964658865.1 uncultured Granulicella sp. | reverse complement strand
CGGATTACGCTCGAGTACTGTTTGCGGTTTACAAGTAAATGGAGGCGAGCTCTTTCGAGGGGAACGGACCCAAATTTGATCTGCTCGACAAGTGGAGCGACGAGCGACCACATATTCTCTATGTCTAGGGTGTAGTCTCCACTGTTTTGGTAGGACTGAACCCGCAACTCGGCAAAACCGTCATCCTGTATGCGAAGAACGTTTACAGCCCGTTCTTCGAGCTCCTCGTAAGTGCGGGTGATGAAACGTCCGTCTCGTTTCTCGCCTAAATAATCTCTGTACACACGCCCTTTAACTGCCTTGATCACCAGAGCCCGCCGTGAACCGCTCATCTGATCCAAACGAACCTCTGCCAGCGTCAGGTTTTCAGGACTTGCGAGAACGGGAGGACTTGTCATGAGATCAAGCCGGCCGATCTTCTTCAACTTTGCTTGCAGTTCGTCGGAATTAACGACGGCAGACGCGTAGACCTTTGTCGTTTTGTACAAGAAAACGTGCTGCCGCCCGTATTCTTCACCATCAGACACAAGTTCAAGAAGATCTCGCCTCGTGAGGCTTCCCGCCTCTAGAGCTGGTACCACGCGCTTTTCACGGAAATCTCTCCACGAATTGGCCGAATACGGAGCAATCCCTTTCTTCTTAAGGAACTGGGTCGCCGAAGTTAGGGTTCCGGTAGTTTCAACAACGCTAAATATCTGCGCCAGGTCAGTTTCAGAGATTTTTAAGGGCTTTGGATTGCTCATCGTCTTGGTGACCAAGGATATCTTTCATCTATACACAATGCACGAAAAAATGTGCATCCACGACGCTCAACCCTCGCCTGGCAGCTGACCAGACTCTTCGAAGCCGTGAACTCGCCCAGTGTTGAGCTGTAATGGTGCAAGACAAATCGTAACCTGTTCCCATGCCAACCTCGAAGAGCACAGCATCGCAGGCGGGAAAGGATCTTCGGGACCCGAAGAAACCAAAAAAGACCGGGTGCCAATCGCCTCCGATCTCTCCAGGTCAGGTCTTTTCGAGAGTCTGACCTGTTAAGTTATACGCATGATAATGTCCTTTATCATGTTTAAACGAAAGATTGAGCAGCTAGGATCTCTGAATACTGTAGCCTAAAATAATAGGCATGTATCGCATAGAAGAGCTTGGAAGTCAGATTGCGAAAGCTCGTGAGGATCATCTTCTGACGCAAGGTAGGCTTGCTGAATTGGCAGGCCTGAGCCGGGCCACCGTGGATGCACTGGAAAACGCCCGCAAGAGAGATATCGGTTTTTCCCGATTGATCCGCATCCTTGATGTTCTAGGCCTCGAACTGGTCGTAAGGCCGGCGACGCAGAAGCGTCCGACCCTGGAAGAGCTCTTGCAGGAGGCCGATAATGATTAAGGTATGGGCCGATGAGCAATCCGCAGGCGTGTTGGACCATTACCAGGCACGCGGATCCGCGTTCTCCTACGATCGAGACCTCCCGCCAGAGCGGGCCATCTCTCTTACGATGCCGGTGCGCACGGCTTCGTGGAATGTTCCGTTCGCGCTCGCTCCCATCTTCGAGATGAACCTGCCCGAGGGTGCTCTGCGGGAGCGGCTACGGCTTGCGTTTGCGAAGGCTACCGGGTCTTTCGACGAGCTCGATCTCCTCAGTATTGTGGGGCGTTCGCAGCTCGGACGGCTGCGCTACACCGGCAGAAATGACCGCCTGGACGAGGAGGTTCCTTTCCAGTCTGTGGATGAGCTGCTGACCAGCCAGCGCGGAGGTGAGCTGTATCGCTACCTGATCGAGCGTTTCGCGGCGTTTTCGGGCATCAGCGGAGTTCAGCCCAAGTTCCTGATCCGTGACGAAGAGCACTTCGAGGCCATGAAGACGCACGCACGCGAACTCTCCCAGACCTTCCGTGGCGCGACGCACATCGTCAAGTTCTGGAATCCGGAAGAGTTTCCGCAGCTCGCGGCCAACGAGTTCTTCTGCTTGCAGGCGGCCGAGGCTTGCGGCCTCACTGTGCCGTCGTATCGCTTGGCCGAGGACGGCAGTTCGCTCGTCATGAGTCGCTTCGATCTCCGGGCAGACGGTACGTACCGGGGCTTCGAAGACTTCTGTGTTCTGAACGCAAAGCGCACCGACCAGAAATACAGCGGCAGCTACGAAACAGGCGTTCTCCGGCGATTTCAGCAGTTCGCTCGATCCGAAACGACTCCTCAGGAATGCCTACAGCTGTTCACGCTCATCGTGCTGAACTGTGCCCTTCGCAACGGCGATGCCCACCTCAAGAACTTCGGCGTGCTGTACGACGATGTGCAGAAAGCGGCCCACCTCGCCCCGGCGTACGACCTTGTCACCACGACTGCGTACCTGCCGAAAGACAGGATGGCGCTCACACTCAATGGCACCACCGAATGGCCATCCGGCAAAGAACTGATGCGCTTCGGCGAGAGCCGCTCGCTCGGTTCCTCGCGTGAACTTCGCGCCATCTTCGAACGGGTTGCCGATGCGTTGAGCCAGACCAGGCCAGCGATGGAAGCGTACAGCAAGGCACATCCGGAATTCAGAAGCATCTCAGAGCGCATGCTGCAGGAATGGGAGAACGGCGTGCAATCTGTGCGTCAGCGGCTGAAGGCTCATGAACGCTGAAATCGTCGTCTCGCAAGCTCAGGGCTCTTCCCTGCCCTCGATCTTTACCGCGCGGCCGGAAGCCCGTTCGCGGATGCGCGATTTCTTCAGTTCGCACATTCGCAACAAGAACACCCGGCGCGCCTACATGGAAGCGATCCGGCAGTTCTCTGCATTCTGCGCGGGGCTTGCAATCGTCGATCTTGCGCAGGTGGAGCCCGTCCACGTGTCGGCATTTGTGGAAGCGCAGATGAAGCTGCACGCGAAGCCCACGGTAAAGCAGAGACTGGCGGCACTGCGGATGCTTTTCGACTGGATGGTCGTCGGCCAGGTCATCCCGACGAATCCAGCGCACGCCGTCCGTGGGCCGAAACATACCCAGCGACGGGGCAAAACCCCCGTGTTGCAGGCCGACGAAGCTCGAACACTACTCGATTCCATCGACACCAGTTCTCTTCCCGGGCTTCGTGACCGTGCCCTGATCGGCTTGATGGTGTACACGTTTGCTCGCGTTGGAGCGGCTATTTCCATGCGGGTCGAGGACTTCTATGTGCAGGGCCGTCGGGGCTGGGTGCGGCTACATGAGAAGGGAGGAAAAGAACACGAGATGCCGACCCACCACAATCTCGATCACTACCTGGAGGAGTACATCCGGGTTGCCGGCATCGGAGAGGCGCGAAAAGAACCGCTCTTCCGAACCACGCGCGGCCGCTCCGGCGAACTCACCGGCAATCCCATGCTGCAGCCGGACGTGTGGCGCATGATCCGTCGCCGAGCCCTGGTGGCCGGCATTGAGACTGAAATCTGCTGCCACACCTTCCGCGCCACAGGAATTACGGCATACCTCAAAAACGGCGGCAGGCTGGAGATTGCCCAGCAGATGGCGGCTCATGAATCGTCCCGAACTACTGGCCTCTATGACCGGCGAAGTGATGATGTCTCGCTCGATGAAGTAGAGCGAATCGGCATCTAGTTAGCGACGAAGCTAGTCGATCTGGATAACGACGCACGTTGCATTGTCGTGTCCGCCAGCCTCGTTTGCGGCATCGACGAGGTAGCGGCAGGCTTCGTCGGAACTTGTTGCATCTAGTAGAAGGGAAAGCATTTCTGCGTTGGCAAGAGCTTTGCAAACGCCGTCGGTTGCGAGCAGAAAGCAGTCACCGAGCTGTACCTGCACCAGCGTCACGGTGGGGACGACCATGTCGGACGCACCGATGGCCTGGGTCAGCACGCTGTCCCAGTGTGCCATTTCTGCGGGCGGAATGGTGCGGCCTTCGCGGAGCATCCTGCTTAGCTGGGAGTGGTCGTCGGTGAGCCGGTGCAGGCACTCCTGCCGCAGCAGGTAGGCGCGGCTGTCGCCGACGTGGGCGATCCACATGCGGGTGCCGTCGAAGTAGGCCGCGACGATGGTAGTCGCCATGCCCTTGTACAACAGGTCTTTATGCGAGGCCTGGAAAATGGTCCGGTTTGCCGCCTGAATGGCGCGCTGCAGCTCCCCGGCGACAGCGTTGGCATCCTGAATGTCGTTAGGAAAGCGGGCCAGAACGCAGTCGACTGCGGACCGGCTGGCGACCTCACCGGCCTGCGCGCCGCCCACGCCGTCGCACACGACGAAGAGACTGCGATCCATATCAAAACCGAAGCTGTCTTCGTTGGTGCGCCGGTGGCGGCCGACGTCGCTCGATGCAGAAGCGCGGATGCGGATGTCCATGCGGAGAGCCTCCGTTATCCTTTCTTCTGGTTGCGGGCGTAGCCGAAACGCATCTCGACCGTTTCTGCCAGTTTGATGCGGCTTCCCTTGCGCAGCAGCTCGGGGCTGCCGGGCTTCAGGCGTTCGCCGTTCAGGCGGGTGCCGTTGGAACTGTTCAGGTCCTGCAGGTAGAGTTGTCCATTGCGCCTGATGATTTCGCAGTGGAAGCGTGAGATGGCATGTTCCACATCACGCACCACGATATCGTTTTTCTGGCCGCCGTCCTGCGGCACGGCGCCAATGCGTGTCTGGTCTTTTTCTAGGGAATAGATTTTTCCGGAGTCCAGGCCGCTGGTGATTTCGAGCGCCGGGTTCTTCTGTTGCTTTCGCCGGCGTAGCCACAGGGCCATGGCGCTGAGCAGGGCTACTAGGCCGATGCCGCCACCGATAAAGAACAGGCGCGACCGTAATGACTGCGCATTGCCGATACGGGTACGCAATTCACGCACCAGCGGATTGTTGGGGGAGAGCCGTTCTGCTATGGACAAGGCGTTGCTGGCTTCGGATAAGTGGCCCGAGAGAAACGCACCCTGTGCGGTGACCAGGGCGGCGTCAGTCTGCTGATCGCGGCTTTGCGCATCCTGCTGCTTCGACACGTTTTGCGCGGCGGCGCTTTGCTGCTGCTGCAGCTTCGACTGGGCTTCCTTGTAGCCCTGCATCGCATTTGGATTTGCAGGGTCAAGCTGGATGACCTGACCGTAGAGATTTTGCTGCTGCTGCGGATCGGTGGAGACGAGCGCCTGGCTCATCAACGCGGCAACATGCTGCTTGTTGGCCTGTTCCGTCGCGTCCTTTTGTGCCGTTTCCTGCTGCTGTTTCAGCAGCGCTGTTTCTGCGGCAGAGCTGCCGGCTGGGATGGTGGCCGCTGTTGTGTTGGCCGCCGTGGAAACCGGCGGTGTGGGTGGTGGTAGCGTCGCGCGGGCAAGCAGGCCATACGGTTTCTGGAAGGCCGTCGCGCCCAGGTGCGAGACGTCGACCTGGGCGTTGCCGCCCGGCAGAACGAGCGAGAGAACCCCTGCCTGCGTGCGTGCGCCCTGGCCTGCGTTGCCGCTCTCTGGCCGTGAATCGTTGGAGACGCTGACCAGGTTGCCGCCCACCCAAACAGCGATGGTGCGGCCACCGATGACTACCGTTTCATCGACCGGGGTATTGACGCGGCTGATCGATCCCTTGGAGAGGCCCTGGACGGAACCGGCGAACGAACCGATACCGACCGAGTATCCACCGGCGATCTGCCCCGCGGTGTTGCGTATGTCGATTGCCGTGAACTGCTCTGGTTTGGCATCGCCGTGATATGTGGCCGTAAGTTGAAGGACGCCATCCTCGAGCATGGTGGAGTTCTCCAGAGCGCCCGGTCCGGATTCGCCGTGGATGCTGCCGCCACGTACGGTCCACTTGGCTTCATGCGGCTTATCACTGCCACCACCCATGCCGAAAGTGAGCACCTTGGCTGCAGAATGACCTACGCCACCCTTCGCCTCAGGGCCACGGGCGATGCTTTTCCAGCCACCCAGGTCGGTACCGTTGAACAGGCTTGCCGTGTTGAGCGGCATGAGCCGGACGCCGCGCACCTGCAACTGGCCGGTCATGGTTGCCTGAAAGCCCAGGTAGCCGGCACGCGCGCCCAAACCGGAAGCCGTGCCTGCGGGCTGGCCATCGATGCGCACCGACACTTGACCGTGCGACGCTTCGACCTGCACGCGGTGCCAGCCAGCGGAGACGGTTTTGAGGGAAGAATGCGACAGGTCTGCGATGCTGCCGACACCATCCTTCGCGTTGCTGGTATCAAGCGCAACGGTGAGGCCGCCGGTGTTTTCGCGCGTTGCCCACAGGCGCAGGATAGCCCCCACCGGAGCGGATTCGCTGTATTCAAACTGCAGGCTGAAGTCGCCAAAGGGCACGGCGGTTAGCAGGTTGCGGTCGCCATTGGTATTGCTGGTGAGCGCGCCACCGGTGACGACCCAAGTGCCGTGCGCGTTCCAGCCGTTGGTCGAGGTGCCGTTGAACAGGTTGAGCGCAACCTGGCCCGGGACCATGTCTGCACCTGCCGCAATGGCAACGCTGCACGCAATTACGTATCTGCGCAGATACGTTTTTAATTTCATCATCGTGCCACTTCCTCAATCTCGGCCAGGCCGACCGATTCCGAATTCACATCGTCCATCTGCGCAGGGCCTTGAAGACTGAAGAGGAGTTCCTGCGGCGGCGGCTCCCCTTCGCCTGTGCCCTCGGCCATAGTTTCCAAGGGTGTGGCATCGATCATGATCAGCGTTCCCGGCACGACATCACCGCCCAGCAGCAGTTCCGCAAGGGAAGAGAGCACCTCCCGCTGCATGACACGGCCCGCAGGGCGGGCGCCGTATTCCGGATCGTAGGACAGCCGCGCCAGAAGATCGACAGCGGCGGGTGTGGTTTCGAGCGTCACCTCGCGGTCATCCTGCAGCTTGCGGTTCAGGCTCTTCAACTGCGCCTGTACGATGCGTTCCAGCTCCGGCATGCCCAGGGGATGAAACGGGATTACCTGCCCGATGCGGTTGTAGAGCTCTGGCCGAAGATTTGCGCGCACGGCGTCGAGCGTGATGGATTCACGCAGGGCATTGTCGTCGCCAGCGGCCATGGATTCGCGCACGCCCAGGTTCGACGTAAACAGGACGACGGTGTTGGTGAAGTCGCAGAAGCGGCCCTTTGCATCGGTCAAGCGGCCTTCGTCGAGCACGCCCAGCAGCAGGTCGAGAATCGCTGGATGGCCTTTTTCTACCTCGTCGAATAGGACAATGGAATAGGGCGCGCGGCGCACCTGCTCGGTAAGGAATCCGCCCTCATCGGAGCCGACAAGACCAGGCCGGGAACCGATCAAGCCAGCAGCCGATGCGGCGTCCTTGTACTCGCCCATGTCGATGCGGATGAGCGCGGATTCGTCGTCGAACAATGCCTCCGCCAGTGCCTTGGCAAGTTCCGTTTTGCCGACGCCGGTTGGGCCGACGAAGAGGAACGATGCGGGAGATCGCTTGAGCTGCAGGTCGGTGCGCATGCGGCGTGCGGCTTCCGCAACCGCATGAATCGCCTCCGGCTGGCCGTAGACGCGTTCGCCAAGGTGCCGTTCCAGGCCGAGCAGGCGTTCGCGCTCGCTCTCCAGCATGCGCGATGCAGGCACGCCGGAGCGCTCCGCGATGACCTCGGCGATGTGCTCCGGCAGCACGCGGTCGGCGACGACGGCATTGCCGCCTGCATTCTCGCGATGTCGCGTCAGCGTGGCCTGCAGGGTTTTTCGTTGCGTTTGCAGGTGCTGCAGCGAGCCATAGCGGATTTCGGCAGCGCGGGTCACGTCGCCCGCACCTTCTGCGGCGCCCAGCAAACGGGTGTTTTCTTCAATGGCCTGCACGGTCTTCTGCAGGTCTGCACGCACGTTGCGCTGTTGCTCCCAGGAATCGGCATCGGCGGCAATACGCGGCTCGATCTCGGCGATTTCGGTCTCCAGTGCCGTGACTTGCTTGGTTTGGGCGGACGTCAGTTTTGGCAGGGAACGCAGGGTTTCCAGTTCGGCACGTCGCCGGGTGAGCAGGCGTTCCTGCTGGTCCAGCGCCGTTGGCCGGGATTCGAGCTGCATGCGCAGACGCGCGGTTGCGGCGTCGATGACGTCGATGGCCTTGTCCGGCAGAAAGCGGTCACGCATGTAGCGGCGGGATAGTTTGATGGCCGCCTGCAACGCCTCGTCTGTCAGCTCCACCCCATGGAACGCGGCGTATCGCTCCTTGACGCCGCGCAGGATGTACAGCATGGATTCGTCGCTGGGCTCGCCCACCTGCACGCGCTCGAAGCGGCGTGCGAGGGCACCGTCTTTCTCGATGCGTTCGCGGTATTCATCGAAGGTGGTCGCGCCGACGCAGCGCAGTTCTCCACGTGCCAGGGCCGGCTTGAGGATGTTGGCGGCGTCCATGCCGCCCTCGGTGCCACCCGCACCCACGAGCTGATGGATCTCGTCGAGAAAAAGGATAATTTCGCCCTTACGCAGGCGCACCTCATCCACGACGGCTTTGAGCCGCTCCTCGAACTCGCCCCGATACTTTGCGCCCGCTACCAGGCCCATCAGGTCGAGCGCGATGACGCGACAGCGCTTCATGCTTTCCGGAACGTCCTGCGCGGCTATGCGCTGGGCGAGGCCCTCGACGACGGCGGTTTTGCCGGTGCCGGGATCGCCGACCAGGACGGGGTTGGACTTGGTCTTGCGCAGGAGCGTCTGGATGAGTTGACGGACCTCGTCGTCGCGCCCGATCACCGGCATCAGCTCGCCGGCAGCAGCGGCGGCGGTCAGGTCGCGCCCAAAGCGCTCCAGCATCTGCGCGCCGCCGGCAAGATCGCCTTCTACGCTTTTTTGCGTGACAGGTTTCGAGGTCTCGACTTTGTTCTGGACCGGCGTGCCAGGCGTTGGCTGCTCGATGTCCGCCACCGTAAAGCCGGCTTTGCGAAAGTCGTTCCGCAGTTCGTGCGTGCTGCTGCCGATAGTCATCGCGGCTTCAAGCACGTCGACGGGCTCCGCGGATTCGCGGCCATGCTTGCCCGCAACGTCAAAGGCAGCGGCCAGCAGCGTGCGCAGCGGCTGTGATGCGAGGGGTCGGCGTCCGTCTTCCAGCCTTTGCGCGGACAGCGAGTCCGCGCGACGCGACAGCATATCCAGCAATGGCGGGAAAACTACGCCCTTTGCTTCCATCTGTGGCCGTAGCGAGCTGCCCTCGCCATCGAGCAGCAGCAACAACAGGTGCTCCGGCTGGATCAGCGCCTGTTTGCGTGCCTCTGCCAGCAGCCGCGCGCCGGCAAGTGCCGATTCCATCTCGTCTGAAAGCCTGCTCAGATCCAAAGCCATGATTTTCCTCGTTATTCCAGACGGCGGCGGCGTGGCCGGTTCGGGTCATTGTTGTCGGTGGCAGGTACGGTCGGGGCTTCACGTGGCATCCATGGGGGCTGCACGGGCGAGGAAACCGGTGG
>CBAAAH010000096.1:0-9341 GCA_964658865.1 uncultured Granulicella sp. | reverse complement strand
CAGCCCATCGCATCCTGCCGCTCGCAGCGCCTTTTTTTGCTGAACGTTTCGCCGTCATGCGCTGGTCGATCCTGACACCGGACGGCAGTGTCTACTGGGAGCCAAGCGTAGGAAAGCTGCAGTTCGGGCCGCCGCTGGATCAAAGTCACGCACCCATGGGTGACGAGCTGGAAACCCTGTGGAAGAGCTACTATGGCAGCATCTTCAACCCGGCGCGGCTCAATGCAGACGTGATGCGCAGCCACATGCCGATTAAATACTGGGCGAATTTACCGGAAATCGCACTGCTGCCCGCGCTGCTGCAAAGTGCGGGCGGAAAGGTGGCGGGCATGGTCAACAAGCAGGCGGAGAAACCCACGGCGGCACCGTTCGTCCCGACAGACCACGCACTGCCGATTTTGCAAGCGGCGCTCCCTGCATGCCGTGGCTGCGATTTGTACGCGTGTGCCACGCAGGTGGTACCCGGCCGCGGTTCAGCCAACGCAAGCATCGTGCTGGTGGGTGAGCAGCCGGGAGATCAGGAGGATCGGCGTGGTGAACCGTTCATCGGCCCGGCCGGCGGTGTCCTGCGCAAGGCCATGGCCGAAGCCGGTCTTTCCGCAGAGGAAGCCTACCTGACCAATGCCGTCAAGCACTTCAAATTCGTGCAGCGCGGCAAGCTTCGCCTGCACCAGAACCCGCGCGTCAGCGAGATCATGGCATGCCGCCCATGGCTACTCGCAGAACTCGATGCTCTCAAGCCGAAGCTGGTCGTGTGCCTCGGCGCGTCCGCCGCAAAGTCGCTGCTGGGCGGCACCTTCGCCCTCATGCGCGACCGCGGCAAGCTGATGCAGAGCAGCTTCGCCGATCAGATCATGGCGACGATCCACCCGTCTGCCGTATTGCGCGGCAAGGACGATGCCACCCGTGAAACCCTGTACCGCCACCTGCGCGACGACCTCGTGCTGGCGCGCGACTTTATCCGCTGACTCTCGGCAGATGTACGCTGGTACATGAGGGTTTTGCCGCTTTGATTCGAACTGTTGAGGATTTGCAGGGCACCGCCGGCCGTCTGGAAGCTCTGTTGAACGAGGGTTCCACCGCCGCACCGTACACCGCTGTCGTCTGCCATCCGCACCCGCCGTCCGGCGGCACCATGCACACCAAGGTCGTCTTCCACGCGATGAAGGCCTTCACGCACTTCGGACTGCCGGTGCTGCGCTTCAATTTCCGGGGCACCGGTCTGAGTGAGGGCAGCTACACCAACGGTCCTGGAGAAATAGAAGACGCTCAGGTCGCCATCGACTGGCTCGACAAAAACTTCGGCTTACCTGTGCTGCTCGCGGGTTTCAGCTTTGGTGCCAACATCGGCTTCCGCGCCGGCTGCGGCGACGCACGCGTTAAAGCAATGATCGGCCTGGGCATGCCGCTGGCCGCCGGAGGTCGCCATTACAGCTACGAGTTCCTTGAAGGCTGCACGCAGCCAAAGCTCTTCCTGACCGGCGCGGAAGATCCCTTCGCACCACGGGCGACCATGGAGGCCGTCTTCGCCGCCGCTCCAGAGCCGAAGCAGATGCAATGGATCGATGGCGCGGAACACTTCTTCATGGGCGTTGCCGGCTCGCCCGAACCCAAACTGCTGCCCATGCAGGTGGCCATGCGCAAGTGGCTTGCAGCTACCCTCAACCTGCAACCGCTCGCAAGCGAGAGACACATGTAAGACGTTGCCTTCAGGATCAAAGGCCCCGATACCTGACAGCCTGAGTCAACGCCCACGTTTACAGCCGATAAATCCGCGTGCTGAAGACGCGACACGATCTGGCAATCTACACCTTAAAAACGGAAAAGGCCGGGAATCTTCCCGGCCTTTTTGTATTCACAAGCAGCACTACGCGACCGCCACCAGCGTCGTGTTCAGCGTCTTCATGCCCTGCTCTGCCCGCTTCAACAGCGGACGCACCACCTCAAGCATCGCGTCCACGTGCTGGCGCTCCAGCAGGAATGCCGGCAGGAACCGCATCACATTGCCCTGAACGAAATTCAGCATCACACCCTGCTCCAGTGCCGCCTCGGCAATGGAACGCCCCGGAACGGAAAGCTCTAGCCCCTGGATCAAGCCGCGTCCGCGCGCCTCTGCGGCAATATCGCTTTCAGTGGCCAACGCATGCAGTTGCTCGGCTAGGTAGGCGCCTGTGTCCGTCACGCGGTCCAGCAGTTTTTCCTCTTCCACCACCGACAGAAACTCCAACCCAAGCCGGCAGGCCAGCGGCGATCCACCCAGCGTACTGCCATGCTTGCCAAGCCCCAGAACGTGAAATAGATCCCCCGTGACAAGAAACGCGCTGAGTGGCAGACCACCGCCGAGCGGCTTGCCCAGAATCAAAATATCGGCCGTCACGCCCGACTGCTCTGACGCAAACCACTGCCCCGTGCGCCCAAGGCCACACTGGATTTCATCCAGAATCAGGAGCGCATTGTGCTCATCGGCAATCTGACGAGCCGCACGCAGGTACTCCGCCGACAACTCGTACACGCCGCCCTCACCGAGGATCGGCTCCAGCAGAATGGCGCAGGTCTCCGCCGTCACCGCCTGCCGCAGTGCTTCGATATCGTCTCGCCGCACCGTGTCCGAACCCGGCAACTGCGGTCCGTAACCCTCGCGATATTTCGCCTGCCCCGTCACGGACATCGACCCAAACGTTCGACCGTGATACGAACCCTCCAGCGAAACGATGCGGTACTTCGACGCGCCGTAGTGCTCCGTCGTAAAAGCGCGCGCCAGCTTGATCGCACCTTCCACCGACTCCGACCCGCCGGTGGAGTAAAAGACGCCACTCATGCCCGACAGCGCGCACAGTCGCTGCGCCAGTTCGCCAGCGGCAGGAGTGCAATACTGCGGCGACAGGTGCACCAGCTTGGCCGCCTGGTCTGCCGTTGCCTTCACCATCCGCGGATGCGCGTGGCCGAGTGCGTTTACGCCCAAACCGGCCATCAGGTCCAGATAACGGTTGCCGGAGGTGTCATATAAGTACACACCTTCTCCGCGCTCCATCGCGACAGGAAACCGCGCGTACACCGGGAGCAGCCATTCGCCATCGCGCGCCAACACTTTGGTCGCGGATGCGTCTTGATGAAAGCGAGACATTCTATTAGTTCAACGCAGTTCCGGTGCGGGGTCAAGACAACAACGCCAATCCACAGTTCCATTCTTGATTCGGCCGCCGCATCAAGGGCGCGGCACTTCCGCTTTATGGAAGACGGTTCCCAAATTTTGGAAGGAGAACGCTGTCAATGCGCTACGGTAGGAGGAACATGCAAGCATTCCAGCAAGCTTGGCCCTCCCACGTTTGGCCATAAACGTGCTAAGTAGGCATCTAAAGAGTAACTTTAGCCGGAAGTGGACCGGCACGGAGCACGTTCAAGGCTGATGGAGAAATCATCGCAACATCGTCTTCTTGCGATCACTCTCGCCATTGCGACGTTGCTGATTTGCGTGCTGGGCACGCTCAATTTCGTTCGAGAAAACAACTATGAGCAGCCGACCGACGGCGTGTGGTGGCTGGAAAGTGGAAACGGCCTCCGTGCCGAGCGCGTTCCAGTTGACAGCCCGGCACACCGCGAGGGCGTCCGCACCGGCGACCTGATGACCGAGGCAAACGGCCGGCCTACCCCCAGCGTCGCCCGCCTGCAACGCGAAATGCAGCGCAGCGGCACATGGAATCGCATCAAGTATGCCGTCCAGCGCGGCGGCGCACCGTTCGACATTCAGGTCATCCTGGAACCAACGGACCGCAGCCGCAACCAGGTGCTTCGCCTCATTGCGCTGGTGTACCTCGCCATCGGCCTGTATGTCCTGTTTCGCCGCTGGACCGCACCCAAAGCAACCCACTTTTACCTGTTTTGCCTGGTCTCCGGCGTCCTGTACTCGTTCCGCTTTACCGGTGACTTCGACACACTCGACTGGACTATTTTTTGGGGAAACGTCGTCGCGACGGCTCTCCAGCCCGCGCTTTTCCTCCACTTTGCTGTAAGTTTTGGGGAGATGCGACGCAGCCTGCGCCGGCACATGGGCATCGGCCTCATCTATCTGCCTGGCCTGGCGCTGGTTGCTCTCCGGGTCCATTCCATCACAGGTTGGGTTGCGACCGAACGGCTGAGTCATCGGCTGGACCAGGTGGAAGTCGCGTACCTCGGCATGTACTATCTGGTTGCCGCAATTGTTTTCTGGCGACGCTACCTGCGCACCGGGGACGCCCTGGAACGGCAGCAACTCAAGTGGCTCACCCGTGGAACGGCGCTCGCCTTCCTTCCGTTCACGTCGCTATACGTTATTCCTTTCCTGTTCGATCTACCAGTGTCGAACAACGTGGCCAAGGGTGCGATCTTCTGCCTGATCTTTCTGCCGCTCACCTTTGCCTGGGCCATCGTCCGCTACCGGCTCATGGATACGGACCTCATCTTCAAGCGCGGTGTCACGTATACCCTCGCAACTGCTGCGCTGGTCGGCGTCTACTTCCTGATCGTCGGCCTTGCGGGAGAGGTCGCGCATGCGCGCATGCCCAGCCTGCGCATTTGGGGCATCCTCGCCGTCATCATCGCCACCGCCCTCATTTTCGAGCCGGTCAAGGCCGCAATCCAGGCGCGGGTCGACCGCGTGTTCGACCAGAAGCGCTATGACTATCGCGAAACGCTGATCGAATTCAGCCGCGGCCTCTCGTCGCAGACCGACCTGGAAACGCTCTCACGCTCTGTCGTGGACCGCCTGGCACAGGTGCTGCTCGTGGAACGCGTGGTGCTGTTCGTCTCGCCGAACAGCGCGGTGAGCCATGGCAAGCTCTTCCAATTGGAAGCATCGCAGGGCCTCTCAGACGAGGCGCTTTCGGCTTTGCCGCAGCAGACATCCGCCGCATCCTTCCTGCAGTTCGACGCACCCGGCGCTCCGGGTCACCTTTTCTTTGAAAAGCCCACCTCGCTGCCACACCTGTCGCAGGAAGAGCAAAACGTTTCTCGTTCGCTCGACATGAACTACTACCTGCCCTGCCGCGTAGCAGAGGCGCTGCGCCCCGCGCGCACCATCGCCGTCATCGGTCTTGGACGCACGCGAGAAGGCGATTTCCTCTCGTCCGAGGACATGGAACTGCTCGAATCGCTGGCCGGTTACATCGCCATCGCCATTCAAAACGCGCAACTTTTTGCCAGCCTCGAACGCCAGCGATCGGAGTTCGAACGGCTCAAGGAATTCAACGAGAACATCGTCGAATCCATCAAAGTCGGCATTTTCGCGCTTGATTTGGACGACCGCGTCGAAAGCTGGAACGCCGAGATGGAGGTCATGGTCGCGCTACCCCGCGCCGAAGTGCTGGGCAAACATATTTCCGACCTGTTTCCGCTGGAGTTTGTCACCGAGTTCGAGCGAGCACACCTGCAAAGCGGCACCCATCACCTGACCAAAGTGAAGATGCCGCTGCGCTCCGGGGAAATCCGCACCGTCAACCTGGCCATCTCTCCCCTGCTCACGCGCGAGTTCGTCTCCGTCGGCAGCATCGTCCTGGTCGAGGACATTACCGAGCGCACGCAACTCGAATCACAACTTACCCAGGCGGAAAAGCTGTCGTCCATCGGCCTGCTTGCCGCCGGTGTCGCACACGAGGTCAACACCCCGCTCGCCGTCATCAGCAGCTACACGCAAATGCTGCAGAAGCAGACGCGCGGCGACGACGCGACCTCGCTCCGGCTCCGTCCGGTTCTGGAAAAGATCACGCAACAAACCTTTCGCGCATCCGAAATCGTGAACGGTCTGCTGAACTTCTCACGCGCAACCGGCAGCGAGTTTTTGCCGCTCGACGTGAATGCCGTTCTGCGGGAGACAGTCCTTCTGCTCGATCACCAGTTCCGCACTGCCCGCATCATCGTGCACACCGACCTCGCCCCGAAACTTGATCGCATCCACGGCAGCCAAGGCAAGTTACAGCAGGTCGTGCTGAATCTGCTGCTCAACGCCAAGGATGCCATGCTGGAAAGCGGCGGTACCGAACTCTTCCTCTCGACATCCGAGGCCGACAACGAAGTCACAGTCGCGGTGCGCGACACCGGCTCCGGCATCGACGCCGAGCATCTTCATCGTATCTACGATCCGTTCTTCACCACCAAAAACACGCCTAAAGAGGGCCAGCATAAGGGCACAGGCTTGGGCCTCGCCGTTTCTTACGGCATTGTTCAGGAGCATGCCGGCCGCATTCAGGTAGAAAGCGAACTTGGTGTGGGCACCACCTTCCATCTTGTCTTCCCGGCGCTACCCGTACAGGCAGCACCGTCACAGGCGTCCGCGCAGAGCGATACTGGAAGCAGCAACGACTCCGCCAGCCAAAGCACGGCAGCCGCTGCAAGGACCGTTCATGCCTGACGCAACACTCGCCACACCCACTTTTTCGCTTCCCATCAATACCGGCCGCATTCTTATCATCGACGACGAACCCGGCATCCGGGAATCGCTTGAAGTACTGCTTACGCTTGAGGGTTTCGACGTCGAGATGGCACCCGAGGGTCGCAGCGGCATCGACCTGCTCTCGGCAAACGAATACGATCTGCTCCTGCTCGACCTGGCCCTGCCCGGTGAAAGCGGCATCGACCTGCTGCCCCGCATCAAGCGTCTGCGCCCGCAACTGCCGGTCATCATGATTACGGCGTACGGCACTGTCGGCAACGTGGTAGACGCCCTGCACGCGGGTGCAGATAACTTCGTCCAGAAGCCCTGGGATAATGAAAAGCTGCTCGCCGACATGCGCTCCGCCATGGGCCGGTCGCGCGCTACTGAAGAGGTTGTGCAGCTCAAGCGCACCCTCAAACAGCGCTACTCGTTTGAAAACATCATCGGCAAGAGCGATGCCATGACCAGGCTGCTGGAAACCGTAGCCCAGGTTGCGCCCTCGCGCTCCACGGTGCTCATCCACGGCGAAAGCGGTACCGGCAAAGAGCTCATTGCCAAGGCGATCCACCTGAATTCACCCCGCCTTGACAAGCCATTTGTCGCCATCAACACGGGCGCGGTCCCGGTCGACCTGCTGGAATCGACCCTCTTCGGCCACGTGAAGGGCGCGTTCACCTCAGCGATCGCCGCGAAAAAAGGCTTGTTCGAAGTCGCCACCGGAGGCACGCTTTTTTTGGACGAGATCGGCACCATGCCGATCGAAACCCAGGCCAAAATCCTGCGGGCGTTGCAGGAACGACGCTTCATGCAGGTAGGCGGCACGTCTGAAATCGCCGTCGATGTGCGCATTGTGGCTGCCACCAACGTCGACCTGCGCCAGGCGGTAAAGGACGGCCGCTTCCGGGAAGACCTGTACTATCGCCTCTCCGTCATCAACCTCGACCTGCCACCGCTGCGCACGCGCAAAGAAGATATTCCCCTACTCGCGTTCCACTTCCTGACGCGCTACGCCGAGGAAAATGAGGTTGAGCCGCGCACGCTGACCAACGAAGCCCTGCGCGCCATGATGGATTACGAATGGCCCGGCAACGTGCGCGAACTGGAAAACGCCATGGAACGCGGCGTCGTGCTCTCCACCTCGCCCAGCATCGGCCTTAACCTGCTGCCGGCGCAACTCACCGGCAACCCCTACAATGCGGCGCTTCTGGAGCAAAAGCCTGACGCATCGCTCTTCGACATCATGGAAGAGATCGAGCGGCGCATTCTTGCGGACAGGCTGGAACGCTGCAACTGGAATCAGACGGAGACCGCCGAATACTTTAAAATTCCGCTCTCGACCCTGAACCAGAAGTTAAAGCGTTTGAACGTCGAGATCAAGAAGCGCATCCGCGACTAAGTCGGGGCAACAAAGCCGAAGAAATCGTGGATCATTGGAGAGGTCGCATCGTGATGGGTCTTGTACTCATGCTGATGTGCAGCGCCGCTGTCTTTGCGCAGGCTAGTCCTGCGCGAAGCAGCGTCACTGTTGTGGCTGAAGAACGATTTTCATGCTATCGGGCTGGGGATTACTGGCAAGATGAATCGCCTGCACCGCGTCCGCCAGCGGAAAGCGATGGCTGATGAGGCGGGTCAGGTCGAAGGTGCCATCGCGATAACCCTGGAACACCAGGTCGATCGCTTCATCCTGAATCGCCACGGAGGACGAGTAGCTGCCCATCAGCGTTTTTTCGTCCATACAGACGGCGGCCGGGTCGAACGGGGCCTGGCCATGCTGCGTTTGCGCAAACAGGCACACACGTCCACCGGGTCGGATCGACTGCATCGCGGTCGTGATCAGGCTGTTTGCCCCGACAGCAAGCAGCGCAACGTCGGCGCCCCGCCCCTCCGTCACAGCTTTGCATGCGGCGGCAATATCATCGCGCGCGTCCAGCGGATGGCGCAGGCCAAAACCCGAGGCAATCGCGTGGCGCTCGGGGTACAGATCCGACGTCAGTACTGTTGCTCCCGTTCGCTGCGCAAGTACAGCCAGCAGAATGCCGATGGGTCCCTGGCCGATCACCAGCACCGTCTCGTCCGGTTGCAATTTCAGCAGATCAATCGCCTTGTAGCAGGTGTTTACCGGCTCGATCCAGGCCGCCTGCTCCAACGGAATATCGTCGGGAATGCGCACAAGCCCACGATCAACGATCCAATCCATCACGCGGATGTACTGCGCAAAACCGCCGCCACTGGGCTCAAACGCTGCCGTGGTGCCAACTTTTTTGTACGTCTCGCATTGCGCGAACGTCTGCTTGCGGCAGTAATAGCAGGTGCCACAGGGAATGTGATGGAACGCCATCGCACGGTCGCCCACCTTCCACGCCGTCACGCCCTCGCCCAAGGCAGCCACCGTGCCCGCCATCTCGTGGCCAAAGATACGTGGGGCAGAGTGCGACCCGGTGTGAATCTTCTTCAGGTCGGTCCCACAGATACCACAGGTATCGATACGCAGCAGCACCTCGCCCGCATCGATTTGCGGCATGGGAATAGTCTCAAGGCGGATATCGTTGGGCGCTCGGTAGACTGCGGCCTGATGGGTCTGCGGAAGTGCGGTGGTGAGAATGGACGGGGCGGTCTCGGTTGCGACGGACATAACCTTCGTATTGTCGCCCATCGCAGCTCCCGGTAAAAGGGGGGCCATGGCTCAAAACTGTCACATGCATTAGCCGTACTGCCCTGTGAACGCTGCCCGAGGCAAGTCTAGCGAGGCTTTTCAATGGCTAGTTCAGCAGCAAGCGTATCCGCCAGGTTTGTTGCGGCCAACGCGGACTGCCTGCCGAAGCGGCTGAGCGTGCTCCAGAGTAATGGCCGAAGAGCGACGTGCGCCACAAAGCGGGCGGTTTCGAACTGGCCCTGCGGTGTGACATAGGGATTCAGGTCGGGTAACTCTTCGTTC
>CBAAAH010000095.1:0-9377 GCA_964658865.1 uncultured Granulicella sp. | reverse complement strand
GGTACCGTCGCGGCAAATGGCTTCGTCACCTCCAGGTGCTCCGGTGCAGAGATGGCATGCGCTTGCCATCCCTGCGTCAGCGCCAGAGAACCCTGTTGCGCACGCAGCAAGGCGGGCAAAAGCAACAGAGCCAAACCACATCGCCACATTCCCTGCCGCATCCGTTGCTCCTACTTGCCGGGTTGGTCGAGCGAGAACACCTGGAACTCGCGAATGCGCGCGTCGCCCACGCTGGTCACGATATTCAGCCGCACGCGATCGGCAGTCACCGGCGCAAAGCGGTCGATTTTTTTGTGGCCGATGGCATAACTCTCCACGACCGGCACCCACGCGCTGCCCTGCCATACCTCGATGCGGTACTTCTGCACCTGCTGGCCTTCGACCAGCCACTCCATCGTTACCGCATGGTCGAATGTAACCGGCTTCGGCAGCTTCACCTCCAGCGTTGCCGTGTGCGATCCGGTGGGTGCGCTCCAGAACGTGTCGGGATCGCCGTCCAGCGCGCGGCCCACGTTGTCGTCGACCTTGCCATGCGTTGCAAGCAGGCTGGTGTGGTAGCGCGCGGACAGCGTGTTGCCCAGTTCCTTTAGCCGTGCTACATCCGCATCCGGCAACAGCCCCCGGCGGTCGGGCGCGATGCCCAGCATCCACTGGCCGCCGTGGCCAACGGAATTTTCGTAGCTGTCCACCAGTTCCGGCACGGACTTGAGCGACGCCTCGTCGTTCGGGTGCCAGAACCAGTGCAGTTTGCGCAGCGGCGTGTCGACCTCCACCGGCCGCCAGCGCAGGTAGCCGTGGCGGTCGATCACGTTCCAGTTCTGATATTCGATCTTGCCGCTTTCGTCTCCTGCCCAGCGTGCATCGCCGTATTCGAAGAGAGCGGTATCGGCAAAGACGATGGTGTTCGGCTGGTACGTGCGCAGCGTCTCGATAATGCGCGGAAAGTTGTACACATGGCCGCCGCTGCCTGCGCCGTCCAACCAGAATTCTGCCAGGTCGCCGTAGCGGGTGACCAGTTCTTCCAACTCCGCCTGGTAAAACGCATCGTAGGCCTTCGGATCGGCGTCCTTGTAGCGAGGATCGTGACGGTCCCATGGGGACAGGTACACACCAAAGCGCAGACCATTCGCACGCGCGGCGCGCGCGACCTCGGCAATCATGTCGCCCTTGCCGTCTTTCCACGGGCTTGCCTTGATGCTGTACTCGCTTTGCGCGGTCGGCCACAGCGCGAACCCATCATGATGCTTCGCCACCATCACGACGTACTTTGCGCCGGACGCCTTGATCGCCTTCATCCACTGGTCGGGATCGAAATTCGTCGGGTTAAAGACCTTCGGATTCGCGGTTCCGTCGCCCCACTCGCGATCCAGAAACGTGTTGGTGCCGAAATGCAGAATGACGCCGAACTCCAGATCCTGCCACTCTGTTTGCTGCGGTGTGGGCTTCAGGTCGGTTGCATTCTGCGCCAGAGCCACCGGGCCAAGCAGCAGACCCACGCCAAGCATTGCCTTCAAAATGTTGCTGTTACGCATCGCTTTCCTCACTTTTTCGATATTTCGTTGCGCGCCCGCCACAGCGCGCCTTCAATGGGATCGACTACTCCCGGCATGACGACGACCTGCGGAAAATCCTGCTGCACAAAAGCGACCAGCGCCGTCCGTACCGGAGCGACATGCTCCAGAATGCTGCCGGTAAAGGCAATCCGAGCGTTGCCGCCACTTTCCACCACGCGTCTCAGGGCAAGGTTGGCAAGCTCGCCCAACTCGATTCCCTGCTCCCGCAGCACTTGCGCGGCCACGGAGTCGCCGTCGTTCGCCGCCTGCAGCACGACGGTGGTCAGCCGTGTGACATCCGGTGATGGATGTTGATTTGCAAAGGCGATCAGCGCATCCACCGACGGTAAATCGAACGTGGCAAGGATGCGCTCCATCAGTACCGTTTTCGTGCCCCGGTCCAGAGCCAGGTACGCGGCGCGCAACGCTTCATGCCCAATGCGATGCCCCGATCCCTGATCGGCGAGAAACGGCCCCCAACCACCGAACGTCGAGATAACATGCGCGGCCGTACGCCCGGCCACGTTGGAACCCGTGCCCGCCATGGCAAGCACGCCTGGCGCTCCCGGGAACGCTGCATCCAGCGCAATTTCGATATCGCCGACGAGGATCAGTTCGCCGCCCACCTTTGCCGCGAAGGTCTGTCGCAGCCAGTCCGCCACAAGCGGCACCCGCTCACCCGCCGTGCCGATGCAGGTGCGTGTGACAGACTGCAGCGAAACCCCGGCCTGTGTTTCCAGCGAGCGCAGCGCACCGTCCAGCGCCTCTGCCGCGCTGCTCTCGTCGGTGCGCATGCGCTTAATGGTGGCGGAACGCACCCGCGCCAGCTCGCGCGTCTCGTCCGCCAGCACATAGTCGGCCTTGGTACCGCCGGAATCCACTGCAAGAAAAAGGCTCATCCGCTTCCCTTGTGCCTGGCTACTCCGCCAGAACGGCTTTGGTCAGATTACGCGGATGGTCGACGTCGATACCCGCCTGGACCGCCATGAAGTACGAAAACATCTGCAGCGGAATCACCTCGCACACCACCATCAGCGGTTCGCTCATCGGACGAACTTCAATCGATTGCGTTGCCAGCGCGGCAACACGCTCGTCGCCCGTGTTGCGAATGGCGAAGATGTTTGCGCCCTGCTTGCGCATGTCTTCCATCAATGCAACAACCTTCTCATAGCGCTCGACGGATTCTGCATCGGCACGGTCGACGGTGGCCAGCATCACCAGCGGAATGCCCTCGCCGACCAGCGCATTCGGCCCATGCTTAAGCTCGCCGCTGGGGTAACCTTCCGCGTGCAGATAGGCGGATTCCTTGAGCTTCAGCGCGCCCTCACGAGCAATGGGATAGTGCAGGCCGCGGCCGAGGAAAAGCATGCTCTGAGCCTTGGCATAGTGTTTCGCGCATGTTTCCGCCGCCGCCTGCCAGCCGTCAAGCTGCTCGCGCACGACCTGCGGTATACCGGCCAGCTCCTTTAACCTCGACGTGACGGCCATTGCATCCAGCGTGCCGCGTTGTTCGCCTGCCGCCAGAGCCAGCAGGTACAGGTTCAGCAACTGCGCCGTAAAGCTCTTGGTTGCGGGCACCGCACGTTCGCGACCGGCCTCCGTCGGCACGGAGACAGTCGCTTCCTTCGCCAAACTCGAACCTGCGACGTTCGTAATCGCCAGAGTGCCGTGCCCTGTTTCCGTCGCCTTCCGCAGCGCCGCCAGCGTGTCGGCCGTCTCGCCCGACTGCGAAATAGTCAATACCGAAGCATGTTTCAGGGCATTCTTCGACCGATAGATGAACTCACTCGCGTACTCAACATCCACCGGAATGCCCGCCAGATCTTCCAGTAGAAGTTCCGCGACCATGCCCGCGTGCCGGCTCGATCCGCTGGCCAGAATCACGATCGTGCCATCGACAGAGTCGATCCACGTGCGTGCGCTCTTCCACGCCGGTGCCGCCAGACGATCGCCCTCGACGTATGCGGCCAGCGTGCGCTCCAGCATTTCGGGCTGTTCATGAATTTCACGCAGCATCCAGTGCGGAAATGGGGTTGGTACGGTGGCGTCAGCCATGTGAAGCTCCTCAGCTTTGATCGTTTTCAGTTGATACGGTCAGAATAATGCGAACAGGCGCGAACTTGTCAATTTTCCTGCGTACTACTTTGGCCTATGGTGTACTCACGGTTTGCAGCATCTCAGGCATGCCGGCTTCGGCCGCCGTCGGCAGCGACTTATCCTCTTGCCATGTATCGATCAGCGTGTTGATCGCTTCGCCCCGCTGCTGCCACTGCTGGATGCGCAGGTCGTACCGCACCAGCACGTTGTCCAGCCAGTACGGCCGGTTCTCGCGAAGCCACGTCTCGCGATACAGGTTCTTCAGCGCGGAGTAGCCGTCGCGCAGGTCCTGGCACCGGCCGTTCATGCTGCTGATGGAATACAGCAGCTCGCGCGTTTCCGTTTCGCGATGTGGGTCGGCGTGCTGTGCATAGGCTTTGGCGTAGGCTGCGGTCATTTCGTCGGAAAGCTGGAATTTGAGACCGATGAAGTCCATGCGGCGCGCGCCGAGTTCCATGGCGCGCAGGGCATTTTGCTCGCGCAGATCGGGTTGTTCGGCACGGGCCTGGGCGATCAGTGCAATCGCACGTTCGCAATGCAACCGCGCCGCTTCCAGCTTGCCGCGCATCTTTGCCGCCTTTGCCTGGCCGGCCCTGCTCCACGGGTCGATCCAGAATGCTGCGTCGGAGTTGTCCAGCGTTTCTTCCGCGGCCATCAGTTCGTGCTGTGCCTGCTCAATGTGGCCGGTGCGTTCACCGTAGAAATCGCGGAAGAACGCGTGGGTGTACGCCTCGCCATCGCTCCTGCCCGGCTGCCATCCAGCCGCCGCGCCATACAGGATGCCGAACCAATCCTGATCGAACAGGCCCTCGCCGTCGTCGTTCCATGCCACGGTGAGTTCGCCGGTGCTGCCCAGGCGCTGCCCTGCCTCCACGAAGCCCGAGATGTTGTCGAGGGCCGCCTTGCCCAGCGGATACGTCACATTCCAGTTGGCATCGCCCGGCGCAACCCACGTCTCGATACCGGCGTTTTTGAACGGTAAAATGTCGCCATCGTAGCTATCCTTGTGCCAGTAAATCCACGGGATGGCGATCATGTCCTTCGGCAATCCGGGTACGGCAGCCGGATCGCTTTCGGCAACGTCGCCCCAGAACAGCAGTCGCCGGTGCAGCGGCGCAAGCGTGGTGTGAATCTGTGTCAGGAAGTCCGCGTACACCTTGCCCAGTCCGCGTCGTTCGACGTCTGCGCGAGTGCGTCCGGTGCCCAGCTCGAACGTCTCATCCGCACCTACATGCAGAAACGGTCCTGGGAAATCCTGTGCAATCTGCGTGAACCAGCTTGAGATCAGCGGCAGCGATCCGGCCTGCCCGGGCGCCAACACGTGGCCATGCGGTGTTTCGGCAAGGTCGGCATATTTTTCATACGTCAGCACGTGGTGCAGGTGGCCGAATGCTTCCTGCTCCGGCACCACCATGACGTGGCGGCGGCTAGCGTAGGCAAATAGCTCCTGTGCCTCTGCCCGCGTCAGCGCGCTGCCCTCCGGCGCTGCGAGCGGATCGGCGCTGTACTGCAGTGTGTGCTCGAAGTAGGGCGAGTAGACGTTCACCTTGTGCGCGGCGAAGACATCGATCTGGTGCTTCTGGTAGGCAAGTGTGGGGAACGGACCGCGCGACAGGTCGTCGTGCACGCCGCGATAGCGCATGGCCGGCCAGTCGCGCAGAGTGCCGGTCCAAAGCTGTACGACACCATGGTCCGCTTCGATCATCTGTTTCAGTGTCTGCACGCCATAAAATATGCCCGTCGCGGTTGCGCCGACCACGGTAACGTGCCCCGGTTGCACCAGCAGAACGTACCCTTCTTCACGCATGGCAGGGTCGAAGGCAAGCTTTTGCTTCGATAGCACCGCCTGCGCTTCGGCGGAGTCCGCGCGCAACAGGCTCACGGTCATATCGGCGACGGTGCCTGCCGGGCTTACGGCAATGCCTCGCTGCTGCAATGCGGCAAGCAGGTTTTGTGCGGCAAACAGGTCGTCCGGAGCAGCGCCGGGCACGCTGACGGTCGCAGCGTGCACTGTGATCCGATCCGTAAGCCGCACCTCACGGGGCCTTGGCACAAGCGCCGAGCCTGTGAGGCTGGCAGCCTGGCAGGCAGCGATTGTCGTCGGCAAGAACAGCAGTCCGGAAAGCAGGAACAACTGCGGGAGACGGTGTCCGTGGATCATCTGTCGCTCCAGAATGATTGCTTGAACCCTATTTCTACAAAACTTAAACGTTCTCCTATATATACAGGTGCAGGCCAATTTTTGATCGCAGTGTAAACTCGGCGTCGTCGCCTCAAAACCTTTGAGCCGGCATTACCGCGAAGCACGTATTTGCTCGCCCATGAGGATCGCTCTGACACACACTCACACCACACTCACGGCACGTCGCCTTCTGACCACGGATGGCTGGAGAGACAACGCCCTGCTGCACCTTGAGGACGGCTTCGTCGTCCGCATGGAGAACGCCCCACACTGCGATTCCACCGACATCCTGGTGCCGTCGTTCTTTGATATTCACTTTCACGGTGCGATGGGTTACGACCTGATGGCGGCAACGCCGCCTCAATTTGCGGAGATTGAACGATTTCTGGCGACCCGGGGTGTCGGCGCGTATCTGCCCACAACGGTTACGAGTCCGCTGGACGATACTCTGCGCGCGCTGGAACGGCTCGGCAGCGCAGTGGCATCGGCCGCCCAGGGGGAACATACGCCGGACTGCGCGATTCCGAGGGGGATCCACCTGGAAGGTCCGTTTATCTCGCACGAGAAGCGAGGCGTCCAACCGTCCAACTATATCCTGGAGCCTTCGATTGCATTGTTCGACCGCTTTCAGGAGGCGGCGGGTGGCCACATTCGCCTGATGACGATGGCGCCGGAACTGCCGAATGCGCTGGAGCTGATCGAGCATGCCAGCGCGCGCGGCGTGCGCATCAGCCTCGGCCACTCCAACGCAACTGCGGCAGAGGCACGTGCCGGCATCACCGCAGGCGCACAGGGCGCGACCCACACGTTCAACGCCATGCGCTCGCTCGATCACCGCGAACCCGGCGTACTGGGCACGGTGCTGGATGCGGACGACCTGTTTGCCGAACTGATCTGCGACGGCATCCACGTGGACCCAGTACTGGTGCGGCTGTGGCTGCGCATGAAAGGGGAGCAGCGCGCCATCCTGGTGACGGATGGGATGGCTGCAACCGGCATGCCTGACGGTACCTATCGGCTGGGCGATTTTCCGGTCGAGGTACACAACGGTACTGCCCTGGCCGACGGTCGGCTGGCTGGCAGCGTGCTTACGATGGATCGAGCAATCGAAAACGTGCAGGCCTACACCGGATGCTCGCTGGAGACCGCGGTCCGGTTGGCGTCGACAAATCCCGCAGCGTTATTAGGGCTATCGGGGCTGGGCGCGGCGGCGGTTGGGCAGCCAGCCAATTTCAACGTGTTTTCTCCAGAGGGTAAGCGCCGCGGTACCATTCTGCGCGGGGAACGCTTGCAAACTTCGATTGCGCTAAACTGAATCCCGCCGACTATGTCCAGCAAGACCGATTTGAGGGCCGAACGAATCATGCGTGCGCTGCTGCGTGTGGGAGACATCAGCATCGAGGCACTGGTGGAGCAGGTAGGCACGTCCGCGCCAAGCATACGCCGTGATCTGACCCGGTTGGAGCAGCGTGGCCTGGTGCGGCGCACACACGGCGGAGTTACCCTGGTGGAACCGCTGCTGTATGAGCCATTTCGTCATGATACGTCCTTCCAGGCGCGCGAGGTGCGTTGTGCGGATGCGAAGCGCCGCATCGGCCTTGCCGCTGCCGAGATGATTTGCGAAAAAGAGACGATAGGCCTGACCGCCGGCACAACGACCACGCAGATCGGCCGCGCCCTGCGGCATCGTCGCGGCATCTCCGTCGTCACCAACGCGCTGAACATCGGCATGGAGTTGTGCAACCAGCCGGCAATCCACACCACGTTAACGGGCGGGGTGCTGGCCTGGGCTTGGACGTTTGCCATGGTCGGCCAGGCTGCCATTAATTTTCTTGAGGATGTCTATCTCGACAAGGTATTCGTCGGCGTCACCGCGTTCGACTTGGAACGCGGAGCGACGACGCTGGAGATGGAAGAGGCGACGATCTCGCGCGTAATGATTCGCCGTGCCAAGCAGGTTATCCTCGTGGCGGATTCCTCGAAGGTTGGCCAGACCAGCCCGGCGGTGATCTGTGCCACGTCTGCAATTCACACGCTGGTGACCGACGCCGGCCTATCGGACGACACCGCCAGCAAGCTCGAGGCGATGGGCGTCGAGGTGATCCGCGCATGAAGAAGTCTGTTCGCATGAGTCGTGCAGTCCTTGCCGCACTGGTCGCAACAACATTCGGCTTTGCAGCAAATACGGGCTTCGCCGAAACTCCCCTGCACGTCGAAGGCGATCATCTTACGCTGCGTGGTAAGCCCTTTCAGATCCTTTCCGGTGAACTGGAATATACGCGCATTGCCCGCGAGGACTGGCGCGACCGCCTGCGCAAGGTGCGTGCCCTCGGCCTCAACACCGTTACGGTCTATGTGTTCTGGAACATGCACGAGCGCACGCCAGGACAATTCGACTTCTCCGGTCAAAATGACGTTGCCGAGTTCGTGCGCGAAGCGCAGCAGGAGGGCCTGTTCGTGGTGCTGAGGCCCGGGCCGTATATTTGCGGTGAGTGGGACCTCGGCGGCTATCCCGCTTGGCTGCTGAAGGATAAGCAGATGCTTTTGCGCAGCACGCAGCCGGCATACCTGGCCGCGGCCCGACGCTGGATGCTGCGGTTGGGACAGGAACTTGCGCCGCTGCAGGCAAGCCGTGGTGGCCCGATTCTCGCCGTGCAGGTAGAAAACGAGTACGGCTCATTTCAGGTAAAGGAAGACCGTGCCGCATATCTGAAGGCAGTGCGGCAGATCGTGCTGGACGCCGGCTTCAGCGAGTCGCTGCTCTACACCGCGGACGGCGGCGACGTGATGGACAAGGGGTCGATCCCAGGCATGCTGGCGGCAGTGGATTACGGCACCGGCGACGCCGACCGATCGATTACCCTATTGCAGAAATTTCGCACCGGCACGCCCACCTTCATTGCGGAGTACTGGGACGGCTGGTTCGACCACTGGGGTGAGCCGCACCAAACGACCGACGCCGCCGTGCAGGAGCGAGAGATTCGCGCGGTGCTATCGAAGGGCTACTCGCTGAGCCTCTACATGATCCATGGCGGCACCAGCTTCGGATGGATGAACGGCGCGAACTCCGACCACGACGGCTACCAGCCCGACGTGAACAGCTACGACTACGACGCGCCGCTCGACGAAGCGGGCAGGCCGCGGCCCAAGTACTTCGCGCTGCGCAAACTCATTGCGGAGGTGACGCATCACGACCCACCAGCGGTACCGGACTCGCCACCGCTGTACGCTGCTGCGGCCATTCAGCTAACCCAGACACATTCGCTTTGGCGTGAATTGCCGACGCCCATTCACGCCGAGCACCCGCTCAGCATGGAAGATGTAGATCAGGCCTACGGCTACCTCTTGTACCGCACCGTGGTACCGCCGGGCGCACAGGGGCAGCAGACGCTTACGGTCGACACGCTGCACAGCTACGCGCGGGTTTACGTGGATAATATGCTCGCAGGCTTCTTGGACCGGCGTCTGGGCAAAACGACTCTGGTGGTGTCGGTACGCCCCGGCCAGCGGCTCGATGTCCTGGTGGAGAACTCCGGCCGCATCAA
>CBAAAH010000094.1:6685-9393 GCA_964658865.1 uncultured Granulicella sp. | reverse complement strand
TGGCTTACCGGCGAAGAGAAGAAGTGGCTGGACGACGAGCTGGAAAAAGACAAGCAGGAAGGTGGCGCACAGGCGCATCACAACCTGATGGACGCCTTCAAAATGCCGATGGTCTGGGTGCTGGCGGGCATCTGGTTTCTGGACCAGGTCGGCCTGTACACGGTGAATCTGTGGATGCCGTTGATTCTGAACGGGCTGATGCATGGCAACAAGAATGCCGCGATGGCGCTGAGCGCGGGCGACGCGAGCCATGTGGCGAAGTGGGCAGTGCTGCCCTACATTGCGGCGACGATCGCCATGGTGACGGTGGGCTGGTCGAGCGACAAGACCGGCGAGCGGCGGTGGCATATCGCAGGCTGCCTCGGGCTTGCGGCGGCGGGGTTCGTTTGGGCGGGCCTGGCGCACAGCTTCATCGCGGGGCTGTTGGCGATGTGCCTGGCGGCAGTTGGTTATTGGAGCATCATGGGGCCGTTCTGGGCGCTGCCGACGCGGGTTCTGGGCGGACAGGCGGCGGCCGGTGGAGTCGCGATCATCACGATGGTCGGCGGTGTGGGGGCGTTTCTGGGGCCGTTTCTCACCGGCAGGCTGAAGGACATGACGCACTCGTTTGAGGGTGGTTTGTTTACGGTGGCAGGGCTGGCGGTGCTGGGTGCCGCTGGATGTTTGCTGTTGAAGGCACCGGAGGGTGCGAAGGCTGAGGCGTGACCTCTATCCGCCTGTAGTTCTGGAATGCGGGCCTGCGTGTAATAGGCGCAGTACACAAGGAGGGTGTGCGTTAAACATGCGCACACTCCTGTTTGAGGTTCGGCCCTTGCTCGTTTCAGTTCGCACTGCTTTTCATTTCGGCAAATTGTTAACCCGCAATGGCTATAGCCACTGAGGCAAAGAGTTTACTTCGTTGCTGCCGACCTTTGCGGTGGCGCGGTACTTGTCGGCGAGAGGAACGTCCGTGAGGGCTTTGATGAAGACGCCACCGACGACACTGCGCGCCTGGAAGCCGACCTGGCGGCCGGTGATGGTGTCGTACCAGTCGGTCAGGGGGACACGGCTGGTGGTTTCGTTGGTCCAGCGGTAGACCGGGTCGATGAGGACGTTAAAGTCTTCAGGGTGGTCGGCAAGGGTAGCAGTCCAGACTTCCCAGTCGAGCTTGGTGTAGTCCTTGCGGCTGTCGAGTGGAAGGCCGTAAACGTTCAGCTTCGTTTTGTAGAAGGCGATTTCAGTTTCGCGGACTTCTTTCGGAAAAAGCTCATAACCCATGACCTTGTCCCAGACGAGGTTGTACTTCTGGCTCCAAGAGCCGGGCATGTCGAAGGCGAGCTTGTAGTGGTCGCCGTCTTTGGCCAGGCCGATCCACTCGTGCGCCATGGTGTGAGCAAGTTGCCGGTACTCGCGCGCGGTGTCATGGTGGCCGAGCGTGCGGGCGAGACTGGCGTAAGCGGCGAGGCCGTCGATGGCCTTGATGCTGAGATTGGCGTTATGGGCGAGATGGCCGGCGAAGTCGTCGGTGGAGAGCTGGTTTTCCGGGTTCAGGCCTTTTTCTTTCAAATAGCCGGCCCACTGGGTAAGCTGCGGCCAAAAGCGCTCGGCCAGTGCCTTATCGTGCGAGGTGCGCTCGTAGGCGTCCATCAGGATGAGCAGGTTGCCGGATTCTTCCACAGGCATCTGGTCTTCCTCGGTCTTTTCGCCGCCGCCGTATTCCTGGCCGTTAGCGAGCGGGTACTGACCGAGGTCGTGCGGCGCAAAGGGGAACTTCCAGTGATTGGGCATGGCCGCGTATTCCAGCACGGGCAGCATTTGCGCCTTGAGCAGCGCAGGGTTGAAGAAAAGGAACATGGGCGCGGACGGATAGAGGACGTCCACCGTCGCGATGTCGCCATTGGAGAAGTTTTCTTTGGCGAAGAGCATGGGTTCGCCCAGCGGCCCGGCGACAAGCTTGTGTGCGGCAATGGCCTGGCGATAGCTGAGGGTGCAGAGCCAGGCGTAGTGCTCGCCGGCGGTGGCGGTCATGTCGGCGATGAGCTGGGTGTCGAAAGCGTTCCCGCGGGCGTCAAGAACGGCATAGTCGCGTGCGGCTTCGTCCAGCATGGTGCTGACGGGTTTGTTGTCGCGCTGCCAATAGGGGCGCAGGTTCTGGCCCATGAGCTGGATAGCGTACTCCTCGGTGTAACTGAGGAGGAGGTGGCGGGCAACGGGTTCGGCGGCGACGTGGCCCATGTTGAGCACGACAGCCATCTCCGGCACGAACTTGTTCATCGTTACGGGGCCGTTCATCACATCGGCGGATGCGAGCGTGCCGTCGGTGGCAAACTGGCGCTCGGGATGCGGATTGATGGTGCTGGTCGAAGACTCGTCTTTGGGAATGGCGAGGTGCAGATAACCCCAGTCGATGCGCAGGTCGTCCCCGGAACGGTTCAGGACGTTCTGATCGCGGCTGCCGACGGAGAGCACGTTGGTGGCTTCTGTCTGGTTGCGTGTAAAGAGGACCTGCTGTCCTTCGAAGCTGGTGGCAATCTGCGGGTGCGCGGCAAGGTACACGCTGACGTCATGCGGCTGGCCGTCGAGCGCGCGGACAGTCCACGTGACGTAGGTCACGGGACGGCTGAGGAGGTCCAAGTCATCAAGGAAAGAGGGCGTGAAAAAACTGAGATCAACCTCGATCGCCGCATTGCCGAAGCGGTAGCGGGTGTGCGTGGGCGTGAGTTGCGTGG
>CBAAAH010000094.1:0-6675 GCA_964658865.1 uncultured Granulicella sp. | reverse complement strand
AATGTTTTCCGGGTCGCGGCCCATGATGCGAAAGGCTTTGCCGTCAATACGCACGAGACTCGAGAGTTGCTGCGGGTGTCCGGTCCAATGGCGCGTGGGCGAGTCGGTGAGCCTGTCGGTGTCGGACCAGATGCTGAAGTAGGGATCGTGCGCCACGAGCGGCATGGCGGGCGGGCGTTCATGCGACTGCGCCAACAGCGCAGTTGCAGTCATGGCGAAAGCGGAGAGCGGGACAGCGGCGCGAAGGGTACGCTGGAGCGGTGTTGCCGGTGTTTCGTTGATCGTGCTGGGCATGGGTGCCTTGCTTTCTTCCAAACCTTGTCGACAAGAAACCTTATCGGCAGAAATTGTTGCAGCTTTGTGTCATGCGATTTCGTTAAGATGCACTTTCAGCAAAGCAGAAGAAAATCCTGAATGTCAGTGCGATAAGCTCCCTCAGCGAGGGAGGGACCACGGCTGAAGCCTTGTCCCCTCCAAAGGCTTTTGCCCGAGAAGAGCTGAGGTGCGGACCAACGGACGCACCTTACGATTGCAGCGGCGCTGTGGAACGGCGGGGCACGAGCGTGGGAATTAAGACGTGAGCCTGGCCGATGGTCTCGGGCTGCTTGGATTCACTCAGGTGCAGCAGGCTTAGAAAGGCGGCGGATGCAATCTGCTCTCGCGGCACGGCGATCGTGGTGAGGCCGGGATGCGTGTACGCACTCAGAAGGATGTCGTCGAAGCCAACGATGGAAATGTCTTCCGGAATGCGCAGATCGTGCTCGTAGATGGATTGCATGGCGCCGATCGCGGTCAGGTCATTCGAGCAGACGACTGGAGTGAACGCGACACGGGAGTGGAAGATTTCCTCCATGGCACGGTATCCGCCGTCAGCACGGTGATTGCCCTGGGCAATGCGGCGCGGGTCTACCGGTTTGCCCGCTTGCTGCTGCGCTGCCAAAAAGGTGTCGTGGCGCAGGCGTGAGGAAGCCAGGCCGAGCGGGCCGGAGAGGTACACCGGATCGCAGTGACCGAGTTCCGCGAGGTGATCGAGCGCTAGCAGAATGCCTGTCTTGTAATCGACGCGAACGCTGGCGACGCGGGGACCGCGTTCTTCCGTGTCGAGGAAGAAGAGGGGAATATTGCGCCGGGTAAAGGCGTCGATCAGGCGCTCATCCATCTCGGACGTCATGATGGCGACGGCGTCGACCTTGCGCTGGATCATCCGGGTGACGCAGATATCCATACGCGCGGGGTCGTAGTTGGTGTTGGCGGTGAGAATTTCTTTCCCGTGCTTAACGGCGACGTCTTCAAACGCTTTGACCAGCTCTGGGAAAAATGGATTGGTAATGTCGGAGATGATGAGGCCGTAGAGGCTGGAACGACCGGAGCCAAGGGCGCGAGCGTTAACGTCAGGGTAGAAGCCGAGCGCGGCAATCGCCTTACGGACTCGGTCGGCCGTTTTGGGGCTGACGTTGGGCGAGCCGTTGATGGTACGGGAGACGGTCGCGGTGGAGACCCGTGCCTTGCGCGCGACGGCCGTAATGTTCATGAGCTGCACTCCAGCGACACAAGGTGAATGCACCGGCATCATAGGGGCCGCGACGCAGACAACCGTAACATCTGCGAGCATACGGCGCGCTGTGGAAGAGGCGCAACCTGGGTGCCGATGAAGAATGACAATCAGGGCCGCCTGGCTGAGAGTGAGAAAAGCCGGTCCATGTGTGGACGTGCGTGGCCGGGAGTGATATCGCTTACATGTACAGGATGCGCCGTGGTCTGCGCGGGTGCGAAAGATTGGAGAGCGTTGGCATGAATGTTTTGGTAACGGGCGGATGCGGCTATATTGGGGGCACCGTGGCGACGATCCTGATGCAGGCCGGACACAGCGTAACGGTGCTGGATAACCTATGCCACAGTCGCCGCGACCAGTTGCCGAAGGGTGCTGCGTTTGTGGAAGCGGACATCGCCGATCGCGCCACCGTGGAGCGTGTGCTGCGCGACGTGCAACCGGAGGGCGTGCTGCATTTTGCCGCGCTGATCGAGGCTGGCGAGAGCATGCAAAAGCCGGAACTCTATTTCCGGAACAACACAGCGTCCACGCTGGCGTTACTGGAGGCGATGCACGCGACAGGGATAAAAAAGTTGGTGTTCAGCAGTACCGCCGCAGTCTACGGCGAGCCGGAAGTGGTACCGATTACCGAGACCGCGAAGCTGCAGCCAACCAACACTTATGGCGAATCGAAGCTGCTGGTGGAGTACATGGTGAGCTGGCTGAACCGGCTGCAGGGGTTGAAGTACGCGTCATTGCGCTACTTTAACGTGGCAGGAGCGCTACCGGGCCGGGGCGAAATGCACGAGCCGGAGAGCCACATCATTCCGCTGATTCTGGACGTGGCGCTGGGGCGGCGGGCAAGTATCTCCATCTTTGGAGAGGACTACGACACGCCGGATGGCACCTGCATTCGCGACTACATTCATGTCTCCGATCTGGCCGATGCGCACATCCTTGCACTGCGGGCGTTGGACACGACGGATAAGCTGATCTGCAATCTGGGCAATGGACAGGGGTTCTCAGTAAAGCAGGTGATCGAGTCGGCGCGTCGGGTCACGGGCCATCCGATTCCGGTGGAGATGAAGCCGCGGCGCGCGGGCGACCCGGCGCGGCTGGTGGCGAGTTCAGACCGGGCGCGCGCCGAGCTGGGATGGACGCCGCAGATTACGCAGATCGACGATATCTTGAAGTCGGCATGGGAATGGCAGCAGCAACGCCATCGTATTGCCGACGGCACGGCGCAATAACGGCAACGAAGGAGAGCTCGCGTGGCAGATGAAATGAAAACAACCCTCGCTGCACCCGCGCGGGTGAATCTGATTGGCGAGCATACGGACTACACCGGCGGCCTGGTCATGCCCATGGCGATTCCGTTTACCACGCAGGCGACGATTGGTGCCGCGAGGGACGGCGGGTACACGTTCAAGACGGCCATGTTCGACAACGTGCGCACCATGACGGTGGAAGATCGCGGCGACGCGGTGGGTGACTGGAGCGACTACCCGGTGGGCGTGTTGCGCCAGTTGCAAATCCTGGGGATGCAGATTCCGCCATTCGAGCTGTCGCTGGAAAGCAATGTGCCGTTGGGTTCGGGACTGAGTTCCTCGGCTTCGGTCGAGGTAGCGACGTGCTTGGCATTGCTGCAGCACGCAGGCCAGACACTGCCGGCGGAGACGATTGCGCTGCTGTGCCAGCGGGCGGAAAATGAGTACGTCCACTCGCCGTGCGGCATTATGGACCAGTTTGTCGTGACTGCGGCAACGGCGGGTCATGCGCTGCTGCTGCACACGCGCGACCTGCAGTATGAACTGTTGCCGATGAACCAGGGCGCCTTGGCGGCTTGCAAGGTGGTGGTGGCAAATTCGGGTGTGAAGCACTCCATCGGCGCCGGCGACTATGGCCAGCGGCGCAAGGAGTTGGAGGCGGGACAAGCCGTGCTGCTAAAGCGTTTTCCCATCGTGCGTGATCTTGGCGACGCAACGATGGAGCAATTGGACCAGGTAAAGGCAGATATTTCGCCCGAGAGCTACATCCGTTGCCGGCACGTGATCCGCGAAAACGGGCGTGTGCGCGCGGCGCGGGAAGCCATGCTTGCCGGCGATGCCACATGGCTGGGCAAGATCATGACGGATGGCCACGCCAGTGAGCGCGACGACTTTGCCGTAAGCGTGGACGAGGTGGATTTTCTGGTGGACACGGCGGTTGCGCTGGACGGCTGCCATGGCGCGCGACTGACCGGCGGCGGCTTTGGCGGCTGCACGGTGAACCTGGTCGACGGCAGCAAGGTCGACTCGTTTACGGCAGCGTTGCGTAACGCGTATCAGAAGCGCTTCGGCATCGTTGCGGAGATTTACGTGTGCGAAGCCGTGGACGGGGCAATGGCTCGCTGGACGCAAACGAACGACGGAACGAGGTAAAGGATGGACGAACTTTTTTTACAAACGCCGCACCGTCGCTGGAATGCGCTGACCGCGCAATGGGTGGTGGTGTCGCCGCACCGAACACAGCGTCCGTGGCAGGGCCAGACCGAAGAAAAGAACACCGCGACGCCTCCGCAGTATGACTCGAGCTGCTACCTTTGCCCCGGCAACATGCGCGCCGGCGGCCACCAAACGCCGCAGTACACGAGCACCTACGTCTTCCAGAACGACTACGCGGCGTTGATGATGGACAGCCCTGCGGCCACGATGGACGTGGATGGAGTCGGTCTACTGAAGGCTGAGAGTGAGCGCGGTGTATGCCGTGTACTCTGCTTCGATCCTCGACACGACCTGACACTGGCGACGATGGCGGTGGAATCGATCCGCAATGTAGTGGAGGTATGGGCCGAGCAGGAAGCGGAACTGGCCGGACGCGGCGATCTGGGCTATATACAAATTTTTGAAAATCGCGGTGCCATGATGGGTGCCAGCAATCCACACCCGCACGGGCAAATCTGGGCGACAGAGCATCTTCCGGATGAGCCCGCGGCCGAGATGGCAGCGCAAAAGGCCTACTTTGCACAGCATGGCAGGACCTTGCTTGCGGACTATCTTGCGATGGAGTTAAAGGCCGGCGAGCGCGTAGTTGCAGAGAACGACACGTGGGTCGCGGTGATTCCTTTCTGGGCGGTTTGGCCGTTTGAAGTGATGCTGCTTCCCCGCTCGAGCGCTGGAACAATGCGTGGTTTGGACTCGGCACAACGCACCGGTCTGGCGGCGATACTGCAAACCATAACAGCGGGGTACAACCGTGTCTTCGACACGCCGTTTCCCTATTCCATGGGCTTTCACCCCGCACCTTGCGACGGCGAAGAACATCCGGAATGGACGCTGCACGCGCACTTTTATCCGCCACTGCTGCGGTCGGCAACGGTGCGAAAGTTTATGGTCGGTTTCGAGTTGTTGGGATCGCCACAGCGCGACATTACCCCGGAGGGTGCGGCTACGATCTTGAGGAAATGCATGTCGAAGTAAGTGCCGATGAAGTGAAGATACTTATTTGCAGCGGAGTTCGTGCCGCACTTCGTCGGACTTTGGCATGGTAGAGCATGCTGATAATTCAGAATTGATTCCTGCTTCAGCTCGGCTAACGGCTGCTCCGGAATATCGGCGCACACAGCGCATGAAGCCCACGTGGCGCTGTTCTGTCGACGGAATGCCCGGGAGCGACATTCGTCGTGGAAACGAACTTATTGAGGGTATACCAGCCGATCAGAAAGTCGGTTCATCTTGGTGTACGTCGCTCGACATGTTTGAGCAACGTGAGTCACTGGATGACAGTAAAAAATCAAGTTTGGCGTCCCCGACGGGATTCGAACCCGTGTTACCGCCGTGAAAGGGCGGGGTCCTGGGCCACTGGACGACGGGGACGCGTAAAACGGTGAAGAACCGTTGTGACCACTTTCAAGGCTAACTGGGGATTCGCTCCTTGTCAAAGCGATTGCCCTGGACATCGGCCAGCGGGGGCACCGAAGCAAAGAACGGCAGAGCGGATGAAGCCACTATGATGAGGCCATTATGCTGACGGCTTATTCCAACACAGACGGCCACCTGCGCCTGCTCGGCAGCAAACTCGCCGACGCCTTATGGATCGACCTTTTCAGCCCCACAAAAGCTGAAGAACAGCGCGTTGAGGCGATGCTTGGGATCGACATTCCCACACGAGAAGAAATGCGCGAAGTGGAGAGCAGCAGTGCGCTGTATCGGGAACAGGACGGCACTTTTGTGACCGTACGCGTGGTGATCCGCGACCCGAACCAACAGCCGCGACTTGCAGCAGTGACTCTGGTTTTGGTACGCAACACGTTACTGACGCTGCGCTACAGCGATGCGGTGTCGTTTCAGCAGTTCGTGGCACGTACGCAAAAGCCGGAGGCCGTGTTCCCCTCTGCCGCGTCGGCGATGCTCTGCCTGCTGGAAACGATCGTGGATCGTGATGCGGATCTTCTGGAAGAGGTAGGCGATGGGCTCGATCCAATTTCCCAGGAAATTTTTTCGCAGAATGCCGGCTCGATGAAGACAATTGCGGCTGCCGATCTCGGCCGGGTACTGAAAAAGATCGGGCAAAGCGGTGACCTGGCCGCACGCGTACGAGAAAGCCTGCACAGCGTAGGACGCGCAGTCCCCTTCTTGGAGCTGGAGCCGATGCCGCAAGAGTTAGGACTGCGGCTCAAGACGCTTGGAGGTGACGTGAAATCACTACTGGAGCACGACAATTTTCTGCAGACGCAAATCCAGTTTTTGCTGGACTCGAACCTGGGGCTGATCTCGATTCAACAGAACGCGATTATGAAAACGCTGAGCGTGGCGACCGTCGTGTTTCTACCGCCGACACTTATAGGCTCCATTTACGGCATGAATTTTGACAGAATGCCGGAGCTGCACTGGCACTTCGGTACCCATTCGCCTTGACGCTCATGCTTTCGTCAGCCGTGGGTTCCCTGCTGTATTTCCGCGCGAAACAGTGGCTATAAGAACGCTCAAGGCCTTCTACCTCACGCGGCAGCCAACTTCATGCTGCGGAAGATCGCGACAAATCTGCTTTGACGCTGCAGGACTTGTTCCGCACTGGACGGTATGCGACACTAACGGAGCGCCGGGATGGTGGAACTGGCAGACGCAGCGGACTCAAAATCCGCCGAGGGCAACCTCGTGGGGGTT
>CBAAAH010000093.1:8838-9506 GCA_964658865.1 uncultured Granulicella sp. | reverse complement strand
GCCGGTCGAATACGTGACCATCGACGTGCCGGAAGAGTTTGCCGGAACGGTGATCCAAAAGCTTGGACCCCGCAAGGGCGAAATGGTCAAGATGCACGGCCAGGGCCGCATCCGCATGGAGTTCAAGGTGCCGTCGCGTGGCCTGATCGGTCTGCGCTCGGAAATGCTGACGGAGACCCGCGGCACCATCGTGATGAACACGCTGTTCGACGGCTACATGCCATACCAGGGTGAGATTCCCGCACGCCTGAACGGCACGCTCATCAGCGATCGTAGCGGTTCCACGACCACCTACGCACTGAACGGCCTGCAGGAACGCGGCACGCTGTTCATGGGTGAGGGTGTCGAGGTGTACGAGGGCATGATCGTCGGCGAAAACAGCCGCGACAACGACCTGGACGTGAACTGTGTGCGCGAAAAGAAGCTGACCAACATGCGCGCGTCCAGTGCCGACGACGCGCTGCGCCTGGTGCCATATAAGCAGCTCACGCTCGAGCAGTGCATCGAGTTTATCGCCGACGACGAAGTGGTCGAGGTAACCCCGAAGAGTCTTCGCATGCGCAAAAAGATTCTGCAGGCGAACCGCCGTTCACGCGGCAGCAAGCAGCTTGTCGAAGCGTAGATTTGCTCGCTTTCACGCAACAGAATGGCCCGGCTTCGTGGGAAGC
>CBAAAH010000093.1:0-8828 GCA_964658865.1 uncultured Granulicella sp. | reverse complement strand
CCGGGCCATTCTGTTGCGTGAAAAACGATCGCCACCCTTCTGGAGGAGAAGAAAGCAAATCTCTCCGCTTCGCTACGGGATGACAAAAAGACAACGCCGAGTGGGGTTTGCAAGCGCAGTTTCAGGACGTGGACAGAATCTTTTGCAGCGGCTCTGCTACCGTAGATTAAGATGAGTTCGCAGTCGAAGCTACCGTTCGCCGCACCCGCTTCGACGCCCGTTGAACCTATACCCCTTGCTACGCGCGACGCGAGGCAAAGCGGTTCAGCCTCAACGGCGGCCGGCGAACTCGCACCTGTCTGGTTGCAGCGGCTGTCGCTTGCGGTACTGGTCGTCTTCTGCCTGTACCTGGGTGGACTGCTGGTCTACCTGCCGTGGTGGCCGGAGATGTGGGACCACAATAGCCTGCTGCTCGGTCTGCCGCGGCTGCACCACTACCTCATTCAGGGCCCGGTGCGCGGCGTGGTCAGCGGTATCGGCTTGCTGGACCTCTGGATCGGCATCTCCGAAATCGTGCACTACCGCGAGTATCGCGCCTAACATGCATCCTGCCCATTTCCAATGCGCCGCATGCTTTAGCTGGATCGAGACGACGGTCGACGAGAGCGGCGGGTCACGGCAGCAGTATGTCGAGGATTGCCAGGTGTGCTGCCAGCCGAACATCCTGAGCATTGAATGGGATCGTAGCGAGGCCGAATACACCATTTCCGCAGAGCTGGAATCGTAAAGCAAGAGTGTCCGCAAAGGGCGCAAAGTTTGCAGGATCTATGCCTGCTTACTTTGCGGTAACTCGGCGAACTTTGCGGACGCTCTTGCTTCATAAGTTCTACAGCGTCTTCAGGTCGAGCACGAAGCGGTACTTCACGTCGGATTTGACGACGCGGTCCCATGCCTCTTCCAGCTTGTCGAAGCTGGTCATCTCGATATCGGAAACGATGTTGTGCTCGCCGCAGAAGTCGAGCATCTCCTGTGTTTCTTCGATGCCGCCGATCATGGAGCCGGAGAACGACTTGCGGCCACCAACGACGGAGAAGGCCGAAATCTTGAGTGGGTCTTCAGGCACGCCCACGGTGCAAAGGGTACCGTCACGCTTAAGCAGCGCGAAGTACGGGCTCATGTCGTGGTCGGCGGAGACGCAGTCGAGGATGAAGTCGAACTTACCGAGGTGCGGCAAGTGCCAGTCCTTTTCTTTCGTCAGGATCACTTCATCGGCGCCCAGCTTTTTCGCATCTTCGATCTTGTTGGGCGAAGTGGTGAACTGAACGGTCTTTGCACCGAATGCGTGGGAGAACTTGAGCGCCATGTGGCCGAGGCCGCCGAGCCCGACAATGCCAACGACGCTGTCCGGGCCGACTTTCCAATGCTTCAAGGGAGAGTAGGTGGTGATACCGGCGCAGAGCAGGGGCGCGGAGGCGGCGGGGTCAAGATTCGCCGGCACGTGCAGCGCATATGCCTGGTCAACAACGAGGTGATCGCCATAGCCGCCAAAGGTCAGGTTGCCCTGCTTGTCTTTGCTGTTGTAGGTAAAGACGGTTTCGCCGCGGTCGCAGTACTGCTCCTCGCCGGCTTTGCAGCTTTCGCACTGGCGACAACTATCCACCATGCAACCGACAGCGGCGATGTCGCCCACCTTGAACTTGGTCACATCGCTGCCTACAGACGCGACCTTGCCGACGATCTCGTGGCCCGGAACCATGGGATAAAGCGAATTGCCCCATTCATTGCGGGCCTGGTGAATGTCGGAGTGGCAGATACCGCAGAACTGGATGTCGAGGAGGATATCGCCGGGACCGGGGTCACGGTGCTCATAGCTGAACGGCGCGAGCGGCGTGGAGGCGTTCTGGGCGGCGTAGCCCTTGGTAGCGATCATGTTTTGAGATGCTCCTGTCAGTGTCAGTGATGGTTAGGATGAGGCACACCGCAGGCAGGATGCAGCCGCCCACGATGCCAGTCCACGCCGCGGGTCCCCGGCTGTGTCACCATAGTACAGAGAATGCCCGCGACCGACCCAGAACCCGGCACGACCCCAAGCCACGCTGCATTTCGCTCGCGCAGCTTTCGCAAGTACCAGCTTGCGCGCTTTCTCGTCATCCTCGGGGCAGAAGCGCAGTCCATCGCCGTTGCGTGGCAGATATACCAGATGACGCATTCGGCGCTGCTGCTGGGCGCGACCGGGTTGGCGCTATTTCTGCCGGGTGTGCTGTTCGTACTGCCTGCCGGTCACGCGGCAGACCGGTACGACCGCAAACTGCTGATCCTGGCCTGCTACGTGGTTCAACTGGCCGCGACGCTGGTGCTGTTTGCGCTGGCGTACACCGGCAGCCACAACGTATGGGCCGTATATGGCACGCTGTTTTTCATCGGCGTGGGACGCGCATTTTCCGGTCCGGCAAGCGCGGCGTTGCTGCCGTCGCTGGTGCCTAAGGAAGGCTTCGTCAATGCCATGACATGGGGCTCGGCGATCTTCCAGACCGCAAATATCAGCGGCCCCGCGCTGGGCGGCCTGCTGTTTACGCTCACGTTGACGGGGCGATTGGCGCGGTTCAATGGTGCTCCGCTGGTGTACCTGGTCACAATCCTGATGCTGGTGGCGTTTCTGGTGCTGGTCAGCGGTATCACCCCGCGCAGCGAGGTGCGGGAAAAGAAGGCGTTTACCATTGCGACGATGCTTGCGGGCATCCACTACGTGCGTCGCGCGCGACTGCTGCTGGGGTCCATTTCGCTGGACATGTTCGCCGTGCTGCTGGGCGGCGCGGCCTCGCTGATGCCGATTTTTGCACAGGATATTCTGCACGCCGGACCGCGTGGCCTGGGCATGCTGCGGGCAGCGCCGGCGGTGGGCGCGCTGCTCCTCTCGATCACACTGGCGCGGCGTCCGATCAAGCACGGCGCAGGCAAGCTCATGCTGATATGCGTCGGGATCTTCGGCGCGGCGACGATCGGCTTCGGCCTGTCGCGGTCGATCCCGCTGTCGCTGCTGATGCTGGCGATCATCGGCGCAAGCGACAATGTGTCGGTCATCGTGCGCAGCTCGATTCTGCAGTTGGGCACGCCGGCAGAGATGCGTGGCCGCGTCAGCGCGGTAAACTGGATTTTTCTCGGCACATCCAACGAGTTCGGCGAGTTTGAAAGCGGCCTGACCGCGCATTGGTTCGGCGCGGTGCGCGCGGTGGTGTACGGCGGCATCGGCTCCATGATGGCGACGGGGATGTGGAGCTTCTTCTTCCCTGCACTGCGCAACGTGGACACGCTGAACGCCGAAGAACTGCTAGCCGCGAATGCCTATAGCGCGGCTGAACCGATCGACTGAACGACAGGAGCGAACCATGGCAATGGACACCGACCAGCAAGAGCCGAAAGACCCCACGCTGCGCAACCTGCTGCTTGGCTTGACGGCTCTGATGGTGCTGGCCGTTGCGGTGCGCGTCTACTTCGTCTACCGGGCGCACCACGCACCCGGTGCAGTCGCGCAGGACACCATGCCCGACACGCACCTGACGCAGGACGACCTGATCTTTCCGCGCAGCCTGCATGCCGCAACACTGGCCGACCTGCAGGTGCTGAACGGCAAGCGCGTGTGGGTGCAGGCGGGCGGCGAAACGGTGTTCTACGCTGGTTCGACCAAGGGCGCGGACCTGCTGAAGCCGATCGACTTCCTGAAAGGCGCAGAGCCCCTGGACGTCGTGCGATTCGTGTCGCAAAAGACACCGCAGGATCGGACGGCGGATGCGTGGTTGGTCATGCTTTTCCATCGGCCAAACGACCCGAAGACACTGCTGGCCTCGCAGGTAGGTACCTCCGTCGGGCGGCAGGACAATATCGTCGCAGACCAGAAGTTCTATTACGATGACCCTCATACCCTGTACCGATGGCCCGCTGCGACGTGGCAGGCGGTGGACGCGCACCAGCCGCTGAACGGCATGAACGAGTTCCAGGCCAACCTGGCGCTGGGCCAGATCACCCACGTCAGCAGCAGCGACAAGGGTAACCGCACCATTGTCTACCAGGGCAACGGCAAGCCAGTAGAAGTCACCTTTGTCGGCAACAAGGCGACGAAGATCACGCCGCAATAAAGGCGACCTAATGCAGCGATGCGAGAATGCCGTCCCACAAGCGCAGCCGTGACTCCAGCGCGAAGGTCGCGGCGCGTTCCGCTTCGGCCCACTTCGTCGCGTCGTCGCCGCATAGCTCCGCGATCATGCGCAGTGCCATCGGGCCGTGCTCCTCGCCGTCGACTTCAATGTGCCGTTCCATATACCAGAGAAACGTGTCGACTGCGCCATCCATCTGGCGATTGAGATCGCGCACAAAGCCCTTGAACATCTCGGGAATGAGGTCTTCGCGGCCAAAGGTAAAGGCGGCGGCGGTGACGTGCAGCTTGCCTTCGGCGATGAGCGAAAACGTATCCCACACGAAGGCCTGCGCGGCGAGCGGAGCGTTGCTCTGCGCCAGCGCGCGCTCCACCGTTGCGCCCTCACGCAAGTGGCCGAGCATGCCGTCGACCGAGGCCGTGGACGCACCGCACTGCCGCATGGCGATGCGGTAGATCTCAAAGTGGCTGAGCGGTTTGCCGTTGAACACGTCGCTCTCTTCGCCAAGCACAATCTCGTTCACCAGGCGGCGGCTCTCCGGCAAGGCAGACGGCGTCCATGGCACGTCGATGCAGGTCAGGCCGCGTTGCAGGGCTTTTAGCAGGCTCATGAAGTCCCATACGGCAAAAACGTGCGCTTCCAAAAACGTGCGCAGGTGAGCTTCCGTACGCAGCGATCTGTACAGCGGGTGCGCGGCGAGGCGGGCGTAAAAGGGTTGCAGCTTCGCTTCCAGCGTGTGCACGGGGGCTTCGGTCAGGTTTGTCATCACTTCTCCAATCGACGCAGAAACTCCCACGCGTAGATGCCACTCTCGTGGCCATCGTTCCATTTGAATTTGATGGCGTAGCGCCCAATGGGCTCCGCGCTTAACGGGCGCGCAGGTTCGGTGTAGAGCGGGAACATCTGCTTCGGCGCGGGCCTGGCAACGCCGGGCAGGCGGCCGTCGGCTTCCCGTTCTTCATGACAGGTGGCGCAGGGGCAGGCCTCGCGCAGAAAAGCAAAGGTCCACTGCGAACGACAGCCGTCTTTCCAGTCGATTTGCGCGCCGGTGCCGCCGGTGATGTCGACCCGGACCCTGGCGGGCGTGATGGCGTCGGGCGGCAGGGGCTGCTCGGCCTGCGCTTCGCGGCGGGCATCGTTTAGGTTCACAATACGGATGCCTTCATGGCTCATGGCTCTAGTTTACCGTTGCAATCCGCGCCTCGGACCCATGTTTCAAACGTGAGACATGGAGCACTCGATTTCCTTCCGATCCTACGATGCAAGAGTCGTGGCGAAGGTGGAGTCGAACTCCGGCGTGGCAGCGATAAGCGCTTGCGTGTACGGCTGTTGCGGCCGTTCGCACACCTGCAGAACATCGCCGGTTTCCACCAGGCGGCCACGCTGCAACACGGCGACTCGATCGCACAGGTACCGCACCAGCGGCATGGAATGCGAAATCATGAGGCACGTGAGGCCATGGCGCCGCTGCAGGTCGCGTAGCAGGTTGACGACCTGTGCACCGACGGACACATCCAGCGCACTGACCGGTTCATCCAGTACCAGGAAGTCCGGCCGCAACGCCAGCGCACGAGCGATGTTGATGCGCTGCCGCTGGCCGCCGCTGAACTCATGCGGGTAGCGGCCGAGCGCCGTCGTGGGCATGCCGACCTCGTCCAGCAGCGCGTGCAGACGGGTGTGCAGCGCGTCGCCGCGCAGGCGTTCGTCGCGGTGGATCAGAAATGGCTCCTCCAAAATCTGCCGCACACGCATGCGCGGGTCCAACGCCGCAAACGGGTCCTGAAACACAATGCCCATGCGTCGCCGCAGACGCCTCAGGTCCTGCTTCGATGCCGCAAGCACGTCGATGTCGTCGAACAGTACCGATCCCGCGGACGGCTCGATCAGTCGCAGCATCATGCGCGCGACGGTACTTTTCCCGCTGCCGCTTTCGCCCACCAATCCAAGGATTTCGCCGCGCGCGATGGACAGGCTCACGCCCTCCACGACGGTCGATGCGCCGTAGCGTTTTGTCAGGCCGCGCGCGTCGATCAGCGGTGTTGCCATACGCCGAATGCTAGCATCGGGAACACCTTCAGACTTCGGCCACAGGAGCATAGACCATGCAGCCCTGCCGTTTCCGTGCAGAAAACGCGCGCGACAACGTAGACCCCGCGACGGAACGCGGCCTGGAGTCATTTATGAAGCAGCGGTGAAGGCGCGAGGTAGAAGCGCGTCACCTGCCGGTACTGCGCGGCAAAGCGAGCAGGCCCGCGTCGTGGTACAGCCGACTCAGAAAGGTGAGGCTGGCCGGCGTACCGGGGCTGCCGACGTTGTCGGGTGTACCCTCTGCGTCGTGGGGCGGTAAGGGTGCGGCGAGAGCGAACGGCATGGGTGGCGTTCCGGCGGCTTCCCTGCGTCTAACGCTCAGCTTATGAAACGCCTTTGCCTGCCGCTCCTTCTACTGTGTTCCATGGTTTCCAGTCCTGCCGCACAAAGCCCCACGCGCCGCACCTCCGCGCTCGGCGTCGCAGCGGCGCGGGCTGCGGAACCCCGGCAGGTCGTCGGCTATTTTCCGCAATGGGGCGTGTACGAACGCCGCTTTGTGCCGGTCGACCTGGTGCGTTCCGGCGCGATCCGGCTGCTTACCCAACTGGATTACGCTCAAGCCAACATCCAGAACAACGCGTGCGCGATCGCCGATCCGCAGGCGGATACGAACCTTGCATTTGCTGCCGCGGATAGCATCGACGGCATCGCCGACGCACCCACCGCTCCCCTGCGCGGCGACCTGCACCAGATGCAACTCCTGCATGCGCGCTACCCACAGGTGCGCCTCATGATTTCCATCGAGGGCAAGCAGTCGCTGTTTGAGGAAGCGGCAAAGCCACGGAACCGCGTGGCGTTTGTGCGCTCATGCTTGGCGCAATACATCGACGGCCACCTGGCGCCGGGCGTTGAGCTTGGCCGTGTGTTCAGCGGCGTCGACGTGGATTGGGAGTACCCGAACGCCGACCACGCACAGGACTTCTACGCCCTGCTGGACGAGTTTCGCCGCCAGATGAACGCGCTGCGGCCGGGGCTTACGCTTTCGATCGCAAGCAGTGCCAACGCCAAAAGCATCGCGCCCATCGACTGGCGGCGCGTCGCCGCTACGGTCGACCAGATCGGTGTCATGACCTATGACTTTCAGGGCCCGTGGAGCCACACCACCGGCTTTGTGGCGCCGTTGCGGGCGACCACCACCGACACCGACACCGTGTATACCGTCATCGACGCCTACCTGGCAGCGGGCGCGCCGGCACGCAAACTGCTGCTCGGCATACCGTTCTACGCGTACCAGTGGCACAACGTGCAGGAGACCGGGACACACGGACTCAACAGCAAAGGCGATCCGCTGCGGGGAAATCGGAACCAGTCCACGGCTGCCGCCCTGCTGGCCGCAACGCCGCGAGCAAAGCTGTATCGCGACCCCGTTTCACAGTCGCCGTGGATTTACGATGGCGATAACTTCCTGACCTTTGACGATGCCGTCTCGCTGCATGCGAAAGCCCTGTTCGCCGGGGAGCGCAAGCTTGGCGGCGTTATGATCTGGGAGCTGTCCGGCGACACAGCAGACCTACATCTGTTGCGCGCCCTGGACACCGCGCACAAAGAGCGGTAACTCGGCGAAAGGCTACGATGTTCGCCAGCCGATGCGGTGTCAATGGCGATCTCAGTGGCGAACGCCGCAGGACAGGGACAATGAACCTGTAGGTGAATACGCTCTAAATGTCCAGGTTCTTTACGTCCAGCGCGTTTTCTTCGATGAACCTGCGGCGCGCTTCCACGTCTTCGCCCATCAGCGTGGTGAAGATTTCCTCGGTCGCGGCAATATCTTCCAGGCGCACCTGCAGCAGCGTGCGGCGTTCAGGGTCCATGGTCGTTTCCCAGAGCTGCTCTGCGGTCATTTCGCCGAGGCCCTTGTAGCGCTGCACCTGGTACTCTTTTTTACCCTGCTCGATGACGTACTCGAAGAGTTCGCGCGGCGTCTGCTTTTCGACCGGATCCTGGCCGGCCTTGGAACCGCGTTTCGCACCCTTCACTTCGGTTGCGGTTCCCGGCGCTGCGGCGATCACGTCGGTAACGCCCTCGGTCTCGGCCACTTCTTCCGCTTCATCGGCTGCGGCGATCTCAGCCTTGCTGCCGGTTTTTTGTACGTACTCGATCAGGAACGGCGGCTTTAAATACTCGGCGATGCTGGAATATTTGCCCAGCATCATGCGCATTTCCGGCGAATTGACGGCGGCGAAGTCGATACGGCGATGTGCGCCCTGGGCATCGATGTATTCCAGAGACCAGGTACCGTGCTCCTCGTCGCGCACAGGCTCGCCGACGCCCTTGAACTGGAACTCCTTCGCCATGCCCTTGAGCCGGACTGCCATTTCGGCCAGCTTGTCCGTCGTTTCGAAATCGACACGGTGGGCGGGATCCTTGCCCTCGTGCGCGAACAATTCGGCAACGGCGGAAGTCACCTTATCGTTCCGGAAGCGCTTGTCGGCCTTATCGAAGGTGCCCAGGTATTCGTTGAGCTGCCCCATGAACTTGGTCAGGTCCTTGCCTTCGAGCATGGGCGGCAACTCGCCCACAGGAGCGGTACCGTAGCGCACAGTCATGCCGTCTGCGGCGCGCTTGACCATCACCTTCACGAACTCGCGGTCGTCCTTGACGTACTGCTCAAACTTACCCTTCTTGATCTTGTAAAGCGGCGGCTGCGCG
>CBAAAH010000092.1:0-9514 GCA_964658865.1 uncultured Granulicella sp. | reverse complement strand
CGGTCGCGCTCGGGACGAAGGTCGGGATCTCGGGGTAGCAGACTAGGCACGGCAAACTCACGGTATCACGCGGGCAACACTCCTTGCAGAACACTTCCGCAAGCAACGACGCCACAAATGGAAAGGCGCCCGGCAGGATTTGCCGGACGTCTTTTGGGTCAGGTCAGGCCTAGGATTCAGGCAGCTTTACTCTTCAACAAGTCCAGTGCCTTATTGAGTTGATCGTCGACTGCCGCCGTCGGCTTTGCCACGGGAACAGCCGGCTTGGCGGAGTTCACCGTTGGGGTTGCCGTCGTGGGAGTGGTCGGAGCGACGGCATCGTCGTCTTCATCACCGCCGGCGACGGCAAACTCCGCGTCCGAGGCGACAACCACGTTCGGCGTCACACCTTCATCTTGCACCTTTTTACCGCTTGGGGTGTGGTATTTCGCAATGGACAGAATGATCGCCGCACCGTCAGGCATTTCGAACGTTTTCAGTTGCGAACCCTCGCCAAACGTCTTTTCGCCCACCACATCCGCACGCTTGGAATCGAGCAGCGCACCGGCGACGATCTCCGCCGGTCCGGCCGTTCCACGGTTTACCAGCGTCACCATCGGAGAGGTCGAATTGATCGACTTGCCGGATTCGGCCGTAAACGTCTGTTTCGCTACTTTCTGGCCTTCCAGCGTGGCCAGCGTACCGGTCTTGATGAAAAAATTTGCCAGCCGCAAACCGTCGGCATCGTCGCCTGTGGACACATCGCGCAGGTCGAGAAGAATCTTCTTCGACCCCATCTGTTTCATGTTCTTCAGCCGCGTTTCCAATTGCTGCACATGGTCGTGATCGATGACACCCGGCTTCAGATAGAGGATCGTATTGCCCTCATAAAAGATCTCCGCCGTCGGCACCGGGGTGAGGACAGTGCGCGTCAATTCCAACTTTTCCGGCTTGGACTTTCGCGGCCGGATGATGGCAAGCGGCAGCGTGCTATTCGGCGCACCGTCGAGCAGCACATTGATGCTGGCCACCGAAAGGTCGCGCGTACTGGTGTTGCCGATCGACTCGATCACATCGCCGTCGCTCAGGTTCGCCTTGTCGGCGCTACTGCCCGGCACGACGGAGATGATCGTCGCGTAGTAACCACGCTTGGCTACATTGATGCCGACGGACGCTTTGCTCGCCATGTGTGCCTTGTAGCCCTTGTACTCTTCCGGCGTCAGATAGCTGGAGTTCGAATCCAGCGTCTCTAGCAGTCCACGCAACGCACCGTTCGTCACGGTCTTCATGCTCGGGTCTTCCACATAGTCGGTCTGGATGTGGCGCAGCACCTCGCCATAAATGCGCATTTGGCGGTAGGCACCGTCATCGTCGCCGGCCACGGCAGCCTGCACGCCGCGCAGGTTTGCGCCCAGAAATACAGTCAGCAGCAGCATGGCAGAAACGGCAAGCAGCGAAATCTTCAACGACTTGGGCATACGGCGGAACGCTCCAGGGTACGGGCAGGTGTGGCGCTGTGGTTTAGACGCCGCACGTGTTCCGATAGCATACGCCTGCCGTGCTCGATGGCAACGCACCGCACACTCTTTGAACTTTAAAACGTTGATGCTCTGCAGAAGTATGGCAGGATCGTGGTGGCGGTGACTGGAATCGAACCAGTGACCTACGGGTTATGAGTCCGTCGCTCTAACCATCTGAGCTACACCGCCGGGTGTGTCGCGGCGATTGCCACGGAAAACGATCGACTGCAGGATTTATTCTACTGGAAGTGAGCGGCAAGGCAAAGGCTTCCGGCGAGAACGGGGAAATTGTGGCGGTGATCCCGGCGCGGCTGGCATCCACGCGATTGCCGCGCAAGATGCTGCAACCGCTGCTGGGCCGGCCGCTGCTGCAGTGGACGGTGGAGGCTGCGCTACGCTGCCCGCAGTTCCACCGCGTGGTGGTGGCGACCGATTCCGACGAAATCGGCGCGCTGTGCGAACGAGAAGGTTGGGCCTGGCAGATGACCAGCGCCACGCTGCCCAGCGGCACCGACCGCATGCACGCCGTCGCGCAGATTGTGCCTGCAGCTATCTACGTGAACCTGCAGGGTGACGAGCCTCTGTTGCAGCCGAAGCACATCGACGCCCTATTGCGACCGTTTGCCCTTGGACCCCACGTCGAGGTCACGACGGTAAAGACGCCGTGCTTGCCGGAAAACGTCGCCAATCCAAACGCCGTCAAGGTCGTCGCGGCGGCAGACGGCCGTGCGCTGTACTTCTCGCGCGCGGCCATTCCCTTCGATCGCGATGGCATCGGCGCGACCTACTGGAAACACCTCGGCCTGTACGCCTATCGCCGTGCAGCGCTGCAACGGTTTGCCGCGCTCACACCGACGCCGCTGGAGCAGGTGGAACGCCTGGAACAACTGCGCCTGCTGGAAAACGGCATCGGCCTGTACGTGGAGCCTGTCGCGTTTGACACCGTCGGCGTCGATACGGCGGAGGACCTCCTTCGCGTGGAAGCGATCCTGAGCGGCCACTCGCTCTAGCCGCGCGACATCGCATCGAGTTGCAACGTCAGCCCCGCGGCATCCACCTCGGCGTGCACTGTTTCGAGCGACGGAACCACCCACGTGGCCTCGCCCAACTCCTGCAGCGGGTGTGTCCCCAGCACCCCCAGTACGCGGCAACCGGCTCTTGTGCCGGCAGTGATACCTGCGGGAGCGTCTTCCACCACGATGCAGTCTTCGGCAGCAAAGCCGAGCATCGCCGCGCCCTGCAGATAGGGGTCCGGATGCGGCTTGCCACGTTCCACATCGTCTGCCGCGACGATGCGATCCGGCACCGGCAGGCCGGCAGCCGCGAGCCGTCCCAGCAGCAACCGGCGCGTGGCGCTGGTCACGATCGCCCATCGCTCCGGCGGCAATGATTCCAGCAGCGCCCGCGCTCCGGGCAGCACCTCCAGGTCGGCGGTGTCGGCAATCTCAAGGTCCTCGATCACGCGCAGACCCTCTACCGCATCGATATCTGGCCGCAGCGAGTGGATCAGTTCGATGGCGCGCATGCCATGCGTGATCTCAAACGTCTCGGCACCAGGCACGCTGTACATGCGGCACCACTCGCGCCAGCAACGCCGCACGGAACCGATGGAGCTGATCAGCACGCCATCCATGTCGAACAGCAGGCCGGCAGCGGTTGCGTGGGTGGGGGCGGCAGGAGCAGGAGATGGGACCATCGTTCCATTGTAGAGACAGCATCTGCACGTAACGCGATCTTCCTGCGGAAGGTCTGGAGTAAAGGCTATGAACGGGGTACTTGCCAGGAATCCATGCGCTCCGCAGCGGGTGTGGAGTCAGCCTCGGTGCCCGCCTCCACGCCGACATAGATCGTCTGTGTGTTGTCGGGCAGGTACTCTTCGAAGTCGGTGCGGAACGTGCGCTTGAAGGGCAGATCGCGTACCGACCGCCAACCCTCCACGATGCTGCCCGGCAGTTCACCGGAGGCATCGATCAGATGGTAGGCACCGGGCGCGATCCACTGCTCCGCAAGGCCTTTCGGCAGCGTCACCTCGGTCGAAACTTCGCAGCCGACGAGCACGGAATACGCGCCGCTGTCGCCATCGTCGTACTCGGAATACACGCAGTAGATGCCGCCAGCCAGGCGCTGCGGCAGGCCCTGCTGGAAGAAGCGCGTCCACAGTGCGGTGATAGGCGCGGAATCGCCGACAGGTGCACGCGTCGCGATTCCCACGATCCGCTTGGGCGCGAAGACCTCGTTCATGCGATTCCTCTTTCGGTTACCGGTTCAGCCCGCCAGCACGAATGCTTCGGCCGCCTTCAGAATGCGATCAACGTTCTCTTGCGACGACGACTCACAGTACACCCGCAGCAGCGGTTCCGTACCGGAGGCGCGCAGCAGCAGCCACGTCTCCGCCGGTGCGGGTTGCTCGCCGGCGCGCGCCGCGTCTTCGGGAATCGACAGGAAGAACTTGATGCCGTCCAGATCTTCCTTGCGCAGAATCGCGAAGCCGGCGATCTCCTCCAGCTTGCCGCCGGCACGCGCGATGGCGGATTTCTTCAGCCGGTCGTCGATGTGCATGTCGATCCGTCCGTAGAAATGCGCGCCGTACTCGGCCTGCAGCGACGCGACGAGTTCCCCCAGCGTCTTCTTTTCGTCAGCCATCACGTTCGCCAGCAAGAGGGCGTTCAGGATGCCGTCACGCTCCGGCAGATGCCGCTGAATACCGATGCCGCCCGACTCCTCGCCGCCCATAACGATCTCTTCGCTCAGCATCAGGTCGACCACATATTTGAAGCCGATGCCGTGCTCGTACAGCTTGCGGCCGTGCCGCGCGGCGATACGGTCCAGCATCTTGGTCGTGTTGAAGGCGCGGGTGATGCCGCCCGGCCAGCCCTTGCGCTCCAGCACCCAGCGCAGCAGGATAGCGAAGATCTTGTGCGCGTCCACCACGTTGCCGTGCTCGTCCACCGCGCCGATGCGGTCCGCGTCGCCATCGGTGATGAGGCCGGCGTCGCAATGCTGCGCCACCACTTCTGTCTGCGCCATGGCGATGTGCGGCAGGATCGGTTCGGGATTGATACCGGGGAACGCCGGGTTGCGCTCGCCGCGAATCTCGACCGACGGAATGCCCGCGCGATCAAAAATGCCCTTCAGTACGCCGGAACCCGCACCGTAGAGGCTGTCGATCAGGAAGCGGTAACCGCTTGCCTCGATCGCCGGCAGGTCGGCAAACTTCTCCAGCGCGGCGATATAGGCGGGGACAAAATCGGTCGGCGTGATGGGCGCAGGTTGCGCGGCGTCGACAAGCGGTACGCCGAGAAAGCCCTCGATCTTCGCGATGATGCCAGGCGTGCCGCTGCCGCCGAAGCTGGCCTTGTACTTCACGCCATTCCACTGCGCGGGGTTGTGCGACGACGTAATCATAACGCCGCCCGCCGCGCCACGCTGCCGCACACCATAGCTCAGCGCCGGTGTGGGCGTCACGTCGGTCGCCAGCAGCACGGAAACGCCCGCGCGGCTCAGCACCCCTGCCACGATGCCGGCAAACTGCGGCGAGCCGAAGCGCGTATCGTAGCCGATGCACACGCCGCTCGCCGCATCCTCATGTGCGAGCACATAGTGCGCAATGGCCGCGGCAGCGATGCGTACGTTCGCGTAGGTAAAGTCGTCGGCGATAATGCCGCGCCAGCCATCGGTACCGAACTTTACGGCGGTGGGCTGGGCAGGGATGGGGGTTGCGGTCTCGTTCGGGCTCATGGGCAGCACCATTGTAACCATCCGCGAACCGCGCTTCCGTCCCTCAAAGGTGGAAGCCTACACCAATTCGTGCCGGCTGTGTTTGACGAGCTCAGCCACAACCCGGCCAACCTCCTGCGAGTGCGCGCGTGTGGTCACCAGCAGTGCGTCGTCCGTTTGCACCACGACCAAATCCTTGACACCCAGCAGCGCGACTGTCAGGCCGGGTGCGTAAATGTAATTTCCGCTGGCGTCGAACTGCAGGGTGCTGATCGCCTCGACCACGTTGCCGTTTCCCTGATCGTTCCCCAGCCCATTGCCGTTCACGATGCGCTGACCGTTGGGCGTGCCGAGCTGCTCCAGAAAATACTCGTGCAACGCCGACCACGAACCCAGGTCGTTCCAACCGAAGTCCGCGGGAATGCAGTAGATACGGCTCGCATTTTCACCCGCCTGCGAGCGCGGCTCAAGGATGGCGTAATCGATGCTGATGCTCTCGACCGTGCCGTATAGATCGGTAAAGGTCTGCTCGAATTCCGGCGTTCCGAAGCTGGCGGCAATCTTCTGCAGCGGTTCGACCATGGCCGGGCAATGCTGCTCAAACGCGCGAATGAGCGTGGCAGCCGACCAAAGAAAAATGCCGCTGTTCCAGGTAAAATTGCCGGCCGCTAAGAACTGCTCGGCCTTCTCAAGATTCGGCTTCTCGGTAAAGCACTGCACGGCGTCGGTGCGAATATCTTCCAGGCCCTGCAGGTGTGCGGCGCTGCCGGACTGGATGTAGCCGTAGCCGGTCTCCGGCCGCGTTGGCGGCGCGCCCAGAACGACGATATTGTCGCCGGCCGCGGCGATGCGAATGCCTTCGCGAATGCGCTGCACGAACAGCGCATCATCGGTCACGACGTGGTCCGACGGAAAAACGCCAAGGATCGCATGCGGATTGGTGCGGGCCACGAGCATCGCCGCTAGCGCGCAGGCAGGCGCGGTATTGCGGGCGCACGGTTCGCGCAAAATGCGGCCCGCAACCATCTGCGGCAACTGGTGGGCGATGGTGTCGGCCAGCAGGTCGTTGGTAATGACCACGAACTGCTCGCGCGCGGCAAGCGGCAGCAGGCGTTCAAACGTCTGCTGGATCATGGTTTCTTCGCCGGAAAGCGCAAGTACCTGCTTGGCGCGTGCACGCCGCGAACGAGGCCAGAAGCGCGTGCCGCTGCCACCGGCAAGAATCACGGGAACGAAGTCGGGTTGCGGGTTAGAAGACATGCAATGGTTGCAGTGTAGCTGGACAACGCCCCTACCGACACGGCAGGGTACCGAAGCGATACACTCTGCATCCGTTCTTAAGGGAGCGAGGCAAAAAAGGTGCGCATCCGCTCCAGGCCCTTGTCGATGACCGGTGCCGACACCGCATACGACAGGCGAATGTGATCGGCGGTGCCGAACGGCTCACCGGGGACGCAGACGAGGTGGGCGTCCGACAACAACCGCGCCGCGACATCGGAGGCAGTGCGCATGCCGCCCTTGCCGAAGAACGCGCTCACATTCGGATAAACGTAAAAGGCACCCTGCGGCACGGTGCACGTCAGGCCGGGAATCGTCTTGAAGCCTTCGAGCATGCGGTCGCGGATCTCGATGTAGCCCTTGCGCATCTCCCCCACGCACTGCTGCGGCCCGCTGACGGCGGCGATGCCGGCATGCTGCACCATCGTACTGGTGTTGCTGGTGCTTTGCGACTGCAGCTTGCTCATGGCAGCGATGATCGGCTTCGGCCCCAGCGCAAAGCCCGCGCGCCAGCCGGTCATGGCATAGGTCTTCGACAGCGATCCCAACACAACGATGTGGGGCTTGCACTCCTTCAACGACGCACCGCTGACCGTCTCACCGGTGAAGTTCAAATAGACGTAGCACTCATCCAACAGCACGAAAATCCGCCGCTCGTGGGCCAGCCGCACGATGTCGCGCAGGTCGTCCGAAGCAATGATGGCTCCGGAAGGGTTCGACGGCGAGTTCAGGATGATGGCGCGGGTACGAGGCGTGATGGATGCCTCGATCATGGCCGCGGTCAGGCGAAAATCTTCGCTCTCCCGCGTTTCCACAAACACCGGCACGCCGCCCGCAAACTGGATGATGTCCTTGTAACTGACCCAGTAGGGCACCGGCACGATGACCTCGTCGCCATGGTTGACCAGCACTTCCATCGCGTTGAACAGCGCCAGCTTGCCGCCGGTGGTAAAGACGCACTCGTCCGGCGCATAATCCGTACCGAAGTCCGCGGCGTGCCGGTCGACGATGGCGCGGCGAATCTCTGGAATACCGGCGACGGCGGTATAGCGCGTAAAGTTATGCTCGATCGCACGAATTGCCGCCTGCTTGATGTGGTCGGGCGTGCTGAAGTGCGGCTCGCCCGCGCCAAAATCGGCCAGGTCGACACCGGTGGATTTGAGCCGCAGCGCCTCCGCGGTAATGGCCATGGTGGCGGAGACTTCAATACGCTGAATGCGGTCGGAAAAAATAGACGTGGCGGGTGCGGCGAGCGTGGTAGCCATGCACCCAGTGTGTCAGATTTGCGGCTTTGAAGAAACCTATTGCGTGGTGGCCGTACCCGTAACTAGGAAACGCCGGTTTAGCCAGCGGCGCACCGGCTCATCGTAGAGCTTGAGGCAGGCATACGCGATGGCCACCGCCGTGAAGAACAGCAGTGCACCCCAAACCACACCCTGCCGCGGGGTAAACCGCCCGGCCACCACCCACGCCGTGTAAATGTAGATGAGCGGATAGTGCGTGATGTAGAGCGGGTACGAGATGTCGCCGGAGAACTTGCACAGACGCGTGGCGACCTTGCCGGTAATCTGGTCGCCAGCGCCCATGGCGACGATGATCGGGAAGACGACGACGATGCAGATCGCCTCGTACAGGCCGTTCTTCCACAGCGTCTGCGGCCCGCCGAAGCGCGGCAGGCTGAAGCTGACGATGAGCAGCAGACTGCACCATAGAAACGCGTTGCGCACATGGATGCGCTTGCCCAGGCGCATGAGCAGCATGCCCGCCAGGAACGGAAACAGCAGCCGCGCAAAGCCGACGTGAAGTTCGAGCTTATTGATCGACCAGCCGCCGATGACATCGCCGCGCGTTCCGGTAAGCAGAAGGTGAACCAGGAAAACCGCGGCCAGGGCCGTGAGGCCGCCGAGCACGCGGTTGGACACCTTGCGCAAACCGAGCGCATACAGAATATTCGCGATGTACTCGAAAAAGAGCGACCACGCGGGGCCGTCCAGCGGGTGCATCTCGCCCCAGCCTCGAATGTCCATGGACATGGGCAGAGGGAGAAGCGTGAAGCCGACGAGCATGGTGAAGACGACCTTCCAGACAGGCGTCGCGGCGATAAGCGGAAACAGCGAACCCGCGGCCGGATAAAACAGCAGCGCGCCGATGATGTTGCCCATGACGACCATGGGCTGCAGGCGAACGATGCGCCGCTTGAAAAAGTCGCCCAGCGACATGCCGGGCCGGCCGTTCCACACACTCCAGCGGTCGTCGTAGGCATACGCCACCACGAACCCGGAGAGCAGGAAAAAGAAATCGACCGCCATGTAGCCGTGGTTGACGATCTGGCGAAACGCACTGCCGCCGTTCCACGCCTCGAACGTGTGAAAGATCACGACCATCATGGCGGCGACGCCACGCAGTCCGTCTAAAATTTCAAAGTGCTGTTTGGGCTTGAGCTTCGGGGTCGTGTCGTTCATGCGGTGAGAGCACGATACACAAAGCCATGCACATCTGGCACGGACAAATTACGTGCTGGCCCCGGTTTCCGGCGCGGCGATGGAGGCGGGTGTCTTTGCGTGCAGCCGCTGCATCACCACCGGCGGCACCAACGTACTGATGTCGCCGCCGAGCTGGAAGACACCCTTGATGAGCCGCGACGACACGTAGGTGTACTGTTCCGCCGGCTGCAGAAATACCGTTTCCAGGTTGGGGTCAAGGTGGCGGTTCATCATGGCCATCTGGAACTCGTACTCGTAATCCGACACGGCACGGATGCCGCGTAGCACCGCCGTCGCTCCGACTAACCGTGCGAAATCGACCAGCAATCCGTCGAACGTCGCGACCTTCACGTTGCCGAAAGGCCGTGTAATCTCGGTCAACATCTCCGCACGCTCTTCCGTGGTGAACAGCGGTTTACCCTTGCTGCTGTTTTTCAGCACGGCCACGACGAGGGAGTCAAAGAGACGGGAGCCACGAGCAACGACATCCAAGTGGCCGTTGGTCGGTGGATCGAAGGTTCCGGGATAGATGGCTTT
>CBAAAH010000091.1:0-9619 GCA_964658865.1 uncultured Granulicella sp. | reverse complement strand
CTTCTTGACCGCGTTGACGACGCCGATGATGTTCGCGCCGGGCTGACGCTGGATATTGACGATGACGGCGGGATGGGTAACCGCCGCTTCCCCGTTTTCAGGGGCGCGTCCCATCCATGCGGCTTGAAACTCGTTTTCCGCGGCATCGACGGAATTGGCTACGTCGCGCAGGAAGACCGGCGAACCGTTCTTGTACGCGATGATGATGTCGTTGTAGCCCGCCGCCGTCAGGATCTGGTCGTTCGCGCCGATGGTGTAGGATTGGTGCGCGCCGTTCAGGTTGCCCTTCGCCTGGTCGACGTTGGCGCTGGCCAGCGCCGTCCGCATGTCTTCGAGCGACAGACCGTAGCCGGCAAGCGCCGTAGGGTTTGCCTGGATGCGCACGCCCGGTTTTTGCCCACCGGCGATGGAAACGAGGCCGACGCCGGAGAGCTGCGAGATCTTTTGCGCGAGCACCGTATCGGCGAGGTCTTCAACCCTGGTCAGCGGCAGCGAATCACTGGTAAGGGCAAGCGTCAGTATGGGCGCGTCGGCCGGGTTGACCTTGTTATAGATCGGCGGATTCGGCAGGTCGGTGGGCAGGTAGCTGGTTGCCGCATTGATCGCGGCCTGCACATCCTGCTGTGCGACGTCGATCGATTCCGTGAGGCTGAACTGCAGGGTAATGATCGAGCCGCCACCGGAAGAGGTCGACGTCATTTCCGTTAAGCCGGGAATTTCGCCGAACTGGCGTTCCAAAGGACCGGTGACCGCCGAAGACATCACCTCTGGACTGGCGCCGGGGTAGAAGGTCTGCACCTGAATGGTGGGGTAATCGACCTCCGGCAAGGCCGAGACGGGTAACTGGAAATACGCCACGCCTCCCGCAAGCAGGATCGCGATCATAAGCAGCGCGGTCGCAACGGGACGTAGGATGAACGGGCGTGACGGACTCATGCGCTTCTCCTGCAGGTTGAGACAGGATGCGCGGCAGGTCGCGACGCACGGCCATTCGCCCGCCGGGTAAGCGAGAGATCACGCTGCGCGAAGTGAACATCCGGGATCACTGCTGGGGCGCTCCCGCGGGGGTCTGGGCTTTGGGCTTCTTCGATGTGGGTGGTCCATCGCGATCGCCGTCATTGCCGTTGTTGAAGCTGGAATCGGGCGTGCGTGTGGACCGGGTGTTGCCGGTATCCGAGTTGGCCGCAGGCGCGACGGCGGCATTGCCGCTCGTACTGGGATCGACGGCTTGGGAGGGCTTCGGGATGACCTTACTTCCATCTTTCAGCTTTTCCTCGCCATCGGTCACGACCCGGTCGCCGGGCTGCACACCGCCGTGAACGACGACAAGATTACCCTGCGTCAGGTCGATGGCAATGTTGCGCACGTGAACGGCATAGCTGGCCTGGCGCGAGCCACCGGATCTGCCGCCTGCGCCGCTGGTTCCGGCTGTCGCATTGTCTGCCCCAGCGCCGCCGGGAGCACCGGTGGCCGTCGCCGTAGCAGCCGTGGATGGCTTACCCGAGGTTCCCGTGAAAGCGGAGGCATCGGGTGCGATCGGGTGTGCCATGTCGATCCAGTAAACATATGAACCATTCGTTCCCGTCTGCACGGCGGCTGCCGGAAGCGTAATGGCGTCGTTACGGTTCTCAAGCACCAGATGGATGTTGACGAACTGATTAGGAAACAGAGCACCATCGGTGTTGCTGAAGACGGCCTTCAGCTTTGCGGTTCCGGTAGTCGTGTCGATCTGGTTGTCGACGGTGAGCAACTGGCCGGTGGCAAGCTTGTGCAGGTTGGCGCGGTCCCATGCCTCGGCGACAAGTTGGTGCCCGGTGCGCATGCGCGCAAACACCTGCGGCAACTGGTCTTCCGGAAGGGTGAAAATGACGGAAATCGGCTCGACCTGCGTGATGACCACGAGGCCGGTGCTGCTGTTGGCGGCGATGATGTTGCCGATGTCTACCTGGCGCAGGCCGACGATGCCGGAAATGGGCGAGGCAATGCGGGTATACGCGAGGTTGACGCGGGCTGCCTGGATGGCGGCTTTGTCTGCGTCGATGGTGCCGCTTGCCTGACCTGCGGTGCTCTCCTGCGCCTGCGCCTGCTCGCGGCTCACGACACCGGCGGCATAAAGCTGGTTGTAGCGCTGCTGCTGGGCATTGGCGTTGGCAGCATTGGCCTGGTCGCGCACCAAGTTGCCCTGCGCCTGCGCCAGTGTCGCCTGGTACGGCCGCGGATCGATCTCAAGGAGCAACTGGCCCTGGCTCACGCGCTGACCCTCGCGGAAGTTCACGCGGATGATCTGGCCGTCGACGCGGCTCTTGAGCGTAACGGTGTTGTAGGCCGTGACGGTACCCAGCGCGGTGAAATAGATGGGCACGGAGCGCCGCTGCACCACATCGAACGCAACGGGGGTGGGCCGGTTCGCGGCTGCGGCCGCACCCTGGGCCTGCTTCTCGGTCGCCTTCCTGTTGCTGCGAATCTGGTGGACGATAAGCCACGCCACAGCAAGCAAACCGAGCACGATGAGCAGGATACGCAGCCACGAACGCTTCGCCTTAGGTTCTGCGGGCGGCGGTACGGGATGCTGCGAGGCGTCGTCCGGCAGGCCGGTGGACGCGGGAGATGCGTGCTCTGGAAGGGCACGGACCTCGTGCGATGCGGGAATCGAGTCGTGCTCGCTCGTCGTGGGCAATGCCATGTTTATCAGGATGCCTTCGAAGGAATGAAATGGTTACGCAACGGACGGCACCGGTTCCCCGACCGTCCAGATCAAGACTAATAGATTTACGTTGGGCACGGCTCAGAGTTTCGTGTGTACGTCTTTGTTTCAGTTTCAGGCACCAGGATCTTCACCGCCGGGGCGCCGGCAAGCGCCATCCTTATAATGCAACTGGAACGAAACCTATGCCCGAGACCCCTGTGACCGCATCGCTCGACCATTTTGCCGCCGCCGGCTCCGATGCCGCACACGAGGTGCCGCTGTGCGTCGATCTGGACGGAACCCTGGTGAAGAGCGACACGCTGGTGGATGCGGTGTTGCTGCTTGCACGTCAGCAGCCGCAGTCTCCACTGCACTGGCCGGGATGGGTTCGGAAGGGGCGCGCCGGCTTCAAACGCGAGATCACAAGCCGCGCCGTGGTGGACGTAGAGCACCTTCCCTACAACCAGGCGCTGCTGACATTCTTGCGGGAAGAACACGCGCGAGGCCGCCGCATCTATCTTGCGACCGCCGCCGACATCGGTTTTGCGGAGCAGGTGGCCGCGCATGTGGGCCTGTTTACGGGCGTTCTGGCTTCGGACGGAACGCTGAACCTTGCCGGCAAGAACAAGCTCACGGCATTTCAGCAGCGCTTTCCCGAGGGTTTCTCTTATATCGGCAATGCCATTCCCGATCGCACGCTGCTGCAGGCGAGCCACCAGCCGATGGTGGCGAATCCGCATGGCAAACTACGTTCCGCCATGCGCCGCGACGCCGTCACGGCACACCGCGAATTTATCGATCGGCGCGGCCCGGTTCGGTCCCTGTTCAAGGCCATCCGCATTCACCAGTGGGCGAAAAACACACTGGTCTTCCTGCCACTGCTGCTGGCACACGATCACCATCTGGATGCGCTCGCCGCATCTCTTCTCGCGTTCCTGTCGCTCTCGTTCTGCGCCAGCGCGACGTATCTGATCAACGACCTGCTCGACATCGAAGCTGATCGCCGTCACCCACGCAAGCGCAACCGGCCGTTTGCCGCCGGCGATCTTTCGCCGTTTACCGGCGTGCTTGTCGTGGGCCTGTTTTTTGTCCTCGCGATCATTCTGGCGCTGCTGTTGCCACACGTCTTTGCGGCGCTGCCGGGCACGGACGGCGTGCGTGAAGTGCTGGCGCGTCCATACTGCTTTATCGAGTGGCTGGGCCTGTACACCGTCACCACGCTTGCATATTCGTTCTATCTGAAGCGACGCGCGCTGGTGGATGTGCTTGTTCTGAGCGGCCTGTACACGGTGCGCATCCTGGCCGGTTCCGCGGCGACGGAGATTCCGGTTTCTGCGTGGCTGGCGGCATTCTCCATCTTCTTCTTTCTGTCGCTGGCCTTCGTGAAGCGCTTTGCCGAGCTGAAGCTGATGCTGAACAGCGGGCGCACGAAAGCCAGCGGCCGCGGCTACGGCACGGGCGACATGGAACAACTTCGGTCGTTCGGCACCAGCAGCGCATTTGCCAGCGTCGTGGTGCTGACCATGTACATCAGCGGCCTGGCGGACATGCTGTATCGCCATCCATCGCGGCTGTGGCTGTTGGTGCCGGTGTTGATCCTGTGGCTGTGCCGCGTGTGGCTGCTGGCCAGCCGCGGCGAACTGCACGAAGACCCGGTGGTCTATGCCATTACGGATAAGACGAGCTGGCTGTTGGGCGCGATTTCGGTGGGCATCGTGTGGTGGGCACTGTAGATGCCGAAAAAGGTTAGAGAGAGATTGGAGAGGTTGAACCGTGATGGACGGTACTTTGAGCGGCAGCGTGGCAGCCATCAGCAGTACAAGCATCCGAAAAAATCGGGCGCGTGACTGTGGCTGGCAAACGCTCGGACGATGTAGATGAAGGAACGTATCAAGGTATTCTGAAACAGGCAGGCCTGAAATGACGAGAGAATACGCAGTTGTATTTGAGAAGACGGCAACTGGCTGGAGCGCGCATGCTCCGGATCTACCAGGATTGGGGGTTGCAGGTGTCGCCTTTGAGGAAACTGAAATCCTGATCCGTGAGGGCATTGACTTCCATTTCGATGGAATGCGTGAGGATGGTTTGCCCATTCCAGAACCAAAGGTGCGGGTTGCGACTCTGTCGGTGGCCGCTTGAGCTACGAGTTACCTCTCGCACTTGATTTTGAAGACGACAGCGCAATGCGATCGGCGTTCCAAGATGTCGAAAGAGCATTCACGGTCGAACTGAGCGAAGTCACAGCGCCCGAACAATTGGAGGCCCTGCGCATTCGCTGGTTCGGAGCAAATGCAGGGATAATCAATAAAGGCGTTGCTGCATGGATCAAGCAAGTTCCCGTGGGGAGCAGATCGAAGTTTGGCGTTTCCTTCGCTGAAGTAAGAGGCAGAAGTGAAGCAGCCTTTAAAAGCGCAAAGGCCGGGTTTGAACGACGCGAGTATGTCCATGAAGTTTTAGATCGGCCAGATGGTACCGCCACGCGCACTTCTGCCACTCCGGACCTGACGCTGCCCGGCATTCGCCGCACGGTAGGCGTAGAGCATCCGTTGACGCGGACCATGCGCGAGATGGTTGCCGTGTTCGCGGCGCTGGGTTACTCGGTCGGCCTTGGGCCGGAAGTCGAGACGGATTTTTATAATTTTGAAGCGCTCAACTTTCCCCCGAACCATCCCGCGCGCGACACGCAGGACACGCTGGTCGTCGCGGACCAGACGGGCAAACCTCTGCGTGAGCGGCTGCTGATGCGCACGCATACCTCGCCGGTGCAGATTCGCAGCATGATCGCCGGGCCGCCGCCGCTGCGATTAGTCATTCCCGGCAAGGTGCATCGCAACGACGAAAGCGACGCAACCCACTCCCCCATCTTTCACCAGGTCGAGGGCCTGTGCGTCGATCGCGGCATCACCTTCAGCGACCTGAAGGGAACGCTCGACTACGCGATGAAAGCGTTCTTCGGATCGTCCGTGAAAACGCGGTTCTTCCCCTCGTTCTTCCCCTTTACCGAGCCCAGCGCGGACGTGCAGATCTCGTGCCCGTTCTGCGGCGGCGCGGGCTGCCGCAAGTGCAAGCACAGCGGATGGATCGAACTGCTGGGCTGCGGCATGGTCGATCCGGCGGTGTTTGCCGCGGTGGATCAACGGCGCATCGAAAACGGGCTGGAGCCGGCATACGATGTTCCCGGCATCAGTGGATTTGCGTTTGGCATGGGCGTGGAGCGCATTGCCATGATGAAGTATGGCGTTGGGGATATCGGGCAGTTTTATTCCGGCGACATGCGCTTCCTACAACAGTTCTAGGAAGTTGACCAGGGTTTACAATTTTTTGGTAATTTCGCTAAACTCTCTAGAACTCATGGACCCTGTACGCAATCCATACTCCCCGGGAGCCGGTTCACCGCCGCCGGAACTGGCCGGCCGCGACAGGCTGCGGGAGCAGGTTTCCATTGCGCTTGCCCGTGTGCGGATCGGGCGCTCCGCAAAAAGCGTCATTATGGTGGGTTTACGCGGTGTAGGCAAGACCGTATTGCTGGATCGGATGCGTGCGGATGCGGAAGCCCAGGGCATTTTTACAATACGAGCGGAGACTCTGGAAGACCGGTCGCTGCCTGCGCTGCTGGCGCCACACCTGCGCCAGGTTCTGCACCGTTTAAGTCGGCTGGAATCGGCGCAAGATGTAGCACGAAGAGGTCTTCGGGCCTTGGCCGGATTTGCACGCGTGCTGAAGCTGAAATATGGCGATATCGAGGTCGGGATCGATCTGCCGGAAGAACCAGGTTTAGCGGACAACGGTGACCTGGATACGGATCTGGGAGTTCTGCTGGAGCAGGTCGGGCTGGCAGCTAAAGCCGCGAAGACGGCAGTAGTCCTTTTTCTGGATGAAATCCAGTATGTGCCGGAGGAGCAGTTTGCGGCACTCATCTCTGCGCTACACCGGTGCGCCCAGATGCAACTGCCTGTGACGATGGTTGGTGCGGGACTGCCGCGATTGCGTGCACTCGCAGGCAATGCCAAATCGTATGCCGAGCGCCTTTTCGACTTTCCCATGGTGGATCGATTAAATGAGCAGCAGGCAAGTCTCGCCCTGGAAAAGCCGGCAGAGGAGGAAGACGTGCTCTTCGAGCCTGACGCGGTGCAAGAGATTATCGATCAGACGCTGGGGTATCCGTATTTCTTACAAGAATGGGGCAAGCACTCCTGGGACAATGCCCCGCGCAGCCCAATTACCCTGGCGGATGTACAGTACAGTTCCGAGCAGGCACTGGCAGCGCTGGACGAGAGCTTTTTTCGCGTGCGCTTCGACCAGCTCTCACCGCGCGAGAAACTTTACCTGCGTGCCATGGCAGAGTTGGGCACGGGTCCGCATCGGTCGGGCAGTATTGCCGTGGAATTGGGCAGAGATGTGAAACAGCTAGGAACCGTGCGCGACCGGCTGATTGCGAAAGGCATGATCTGGAGCCCAAGCCATGGTGACACCGCGTTTACGGTGCCCTTGTTCGACGAATTTATGAAGCGGATTATGCCTGGAGCAGATTGGAAGAGTGAGTAGGCGTGAATATTTTAAGCAACTGGTTGCGCGAATACGTTCTCGCGCTGGATGTAACTGACCGGCAGCTAGCCGAAGACCTGACACTGCGCGGCATTGCGGTGGAAGGGGTGCACGAGTTAGCCGACGGTGGACATCTGTTTGAGATGGACATCACGACCAACCGCGTGGACGCCATGAATCACTACGGGATCGCACGCGAGATTGCCGCGATCTACGGCGTACCGCTGCTGACGCTGGAAGACCGGCGCGTGGCGAACGTGGAAGCCGGCGATGCACCGGTTCCGATGCTTGAGGACGTGCATTCCGCAGGGGAAGACGCACTGCCGCATGAAAGCGATGCCGCGGGTTACCCGGTGCGCATTGAGGCCGAGGACCTGTGCGGCCGGTTTACGGCGCAGGTGGTGCGCGGCGTAACCGTTGGGTCGTCGCAGGGTCTGGTGGCAGAGCGCTTTACCGCGCTGGGACAGAAGCCGATTTCCAACGCCGTGGATGCGACCAACTACAACTGGCTTGCGATGGGCCATCCCACGCACGTGTTCGACCTGGACAAGCTGGAAGGCAGCATTGTCGTTCGCCGCGCGAAGACGGGCGAAACGTTGCGACTGCTGAACGGCAGCGAGCGCACGCTGATGACGGAAGACCTGGTCGTTGCCGATGAGAAAAAAGCGTTGGGTCTGGCCGGCGTCATGGGTGGATGGGATTCCCGCGTGACCGAGGCAACGACGAACATTCTGGTGGAGGCTGCGTGGTTTGCACCGGCGGCAATCCGTGCAAGTTCTCGCCGGCACGGTCTGCACACCGACGCCTCACATCGCTACGAGCGCGGTGCGGACCTGGGTGCGTGCGCACTGGCGAACCGGCTGGTAACGCGGGCGTTGCGAACGCATTGCGGCGGTGTTGCCGAGGGTCCCATGACGGACGTTGCGGTCGCGGCATGGCAGCAGAAAACGACAAAGCGGCCGCGGGTGCTGCTTTCCGTCACGAACGCACAACTGCTGTTGGGACGCACGTTGGAAAAGGGCGACAGCGGCAACGTGGTTCCGGCCGACAAGGTCGAGCAGTACCTGGAAGCACTGGGCTGTCATCTGCGGCCGACGCAGGACGGCGACGCCTTTGAGGTCACGCTGCCGAGTTGGCGGCTCGATCTGGAGCGAGAGATCGACCTGATTGAAGAAATTGCGCGCGTGTACGGCTACAACAGGTTTGCCGACACGCTGCCCAGCTTCAGCGGTGGTGTCACCGCGTTGCCGCATGCCGCGCAGGAGGAGAAGCTGCGCGCCACGCTGCGGGCGTTGGGGTACACCGAGGCGCTGAGCAGCACGTTTGCCAGTGAGGCGGACAGTGCGCTGTTCTCCCCGGCAACGGCGGTGCCGATGGGCAATCCTTTGTCGGCGGAGGCGAGCATGCTGCGGCCTTCGCTGCTGGCCGGCGCGGTGGACATGGTGGGCCAAAACAGCATTCGCGATGTGCGCGAGGTGCGCCTGTTTGAGGTGGGAAACATCTTTACCGGCACGACCGCGACGGTGATCGAAGAGCCGTCGCTGGCGATGGCGGCGTACGGCGGCAGCACGGCGACGCAGACGATCGCGGCGACGGATGCGCTGTTCTTCGAAACGAAAGGCACTCTGGAGACCCTGCTGGAACGTTTTGTGACACCGGCGGCGGTGTGGACGGCGGACGACCTGCCGCGGTGGATCGAACCTGGTCGTGGTGCACGCATTGCACTGGGCGGCAAACCGCTGGCCGTGGTGGGAGAATTGAGCACAGCGGAGCGCGATGCACGCAAACTGCGCGAAACCGTCGTGCTGGCCGAGGTACACCTGCCCACGCTGTACGCTTGTCCGCTAAGGCAGCCGAGCGCGGTGGAGCCGTCGCGCTTTCAGGCGGTGGAGCGCGATCTGTCCTTCCTCTTCAGCGATACCGTGACCTGGTCGGGCGTGGTGAATGCGGTCAAGGCGCTGCAGATTCCGGAGATGCTGTCGCTGGCACCGGTCGAGATCTTCCGCGACCGTAAAGGCAAAAGCATTCCCGTGGGCGAGTATTCCCTACTGCTGCGCATGGTGTTCCAATCCAGTGAACGTACCCTGCGTGAGGATGAACTGGGCAGGTGGCAGGAGCAGGTGATTGCGGCGTTGACCACTCTGGGTGGCCGGCATCGCGCGCCGGAGGCCGGCACGCGGTAGTCCACACACTGCCCCGGAGAACCGCCGGAACCCCTGCCTCAAACGCGAGCCAGGGGACACTCCCGACCCCCCGGCTGCAGTAACGCTTGGGCGCACGAGAGGCGAGCGGCGACCGAAAATCGCGGTTGCCTATCCTCCGGCGAAACGCGCATCATACTGTCCACGCTGCAGAAACGCTTGCTGAACACGCCTCTCGATCAACCGC
>CBAAAH010000090.1:0-9651 GCA_964658865.1 uncultured Granulicella sp. | reverse complement strand
CCTCGTCCATCCACCGTAGTGCCTGTGCCGCGGCCTCGCCAAATGCCACGATCCCAGGCACATTTTCCGTTCCGGCGCGGCGCTGGCGTTCATGCGGGCCGCCGTGTAACAACGGTCGCAGGGGAACGCCGCGCCGCATCCAAAGTGCGCCCACACCTTGTGGCGCGTGCATTTTGTGGGCCGAAAGGCTGATCAGGTCGGCGCCCAGTGTGCGCGTGTCCAATCGCACCTTGCCCGCGGCCTGCACCGCGTCGGTATGCAGCAGGGCGCCTCGCCGGTGCGCCACGATGCCGATCGCCTCCACCGGCTGCAGCACGCCCGTTTCGTTGTTCGCCAGCATCACGCTCAGCAGCGTGGTGTTGGGGCGCATGGCGTCGCGCGCGGCGTCCGGGCTTACCACGCCGTCGCGGTTCGGCTCCAGATACGTCACCTCAACGCCACGCTTTTCCAACTCCTGCGCCGCGTGCAGCACGGCGTGGTGTTCCATCGACGTGGTGATGAGGTGCTGTCCTGGCGCAAGCAGGCCGAACAGCGCGTGGTTGTCGCTCTCCGTGCCGCCAGAGGTAAAGATGATCTCGCCCGGCCGCGCGTTCAGCAGCGCTGCCACCTGCTCGCGCCCGGTGTCGATCGCGGCGCGCGCGTTGCGGCCATGCTCGTGCACGGCAGAGGCGTTGCCGAAGCACTCGGCCCAGAACGGCTGCATGGCATCCACCACGGCAGTCAGCACGGGCGTTGTGGCATTGTTGTCCAGGTAGATGCGGCGCATGGGCATTAGACGGGCTCGCCCGCACCGGCGATTCAAGCGGGCTCGACCGAAAAGATCGCGTGCATCGCCGCGCGTGGAACGATAGTCTCCTGCGCAGGAGAACTTCTATGTCTTTCGCTATCCGTGCCGCCGTGAGCGCGCTCTGTTGTGTCGCGCCGCTTGTCTTTGTCCATGCGCAAACGAATGTCCTCCCGTCTGCGACCAATCCGGGCGATGCAAAGCAGATTCCGTCAGCCAGCGCGTCTGGCAGCGGGATGCCCCTTCCCGCGCCGGGCACGTCCATCGACCCGGCCAAGTCGATGGACGGCGTGCTCTCCGCGATCGAAAAAGACATCGTCGCGCTGGCGGAAGCCATGCCCACGGACAAGTACGATTTTGCCCCGAAGAACAGCGACTTCGCCGGCACGCTGAAACCGGACTACACGGGCGTACGCACCTTCGGCCAGGAGATTGCCCACATCGCGGCCGGCAACTACATTTTCATTGCGATGGCGACCAGTTCCAAACCGGCCATGGATCTTGCCACGGTGAGCAAGGGGGTCGATAAGGTGACGGCTCTGGCATCGCTCAAAGCCTCCTTCGCGGCGATGCACGCGGCAATATCGACGCTCACCCCGGCAAACGCGTTTGAGCGTGCGGGGCGTGGCCCGAACGATACGCGCATCAGCGTCATCGCCGGCGGCCTGGCGCACCAGCGTGACCATTACGGCCAATTGGTGGAGTATGCCCGCATGAACGGCATCACGCCGCCCGCAAGCATGGGACGTCCACCCGCCAATCCGGCAAAAATGTAGCCAGTTTCTCAGGGGTCATCCACGGCTACGGGTGATCCTCCTGCGTTAATGAATCCCTACGGTTTTCAGCAAAAATGTCAGCGAGAATCCGGCGATATCCTCATGCTGGCGCAGGCTGCGGCTGTAGTAGCCGGAAAGCGTCAGGTTCGGCGTCATGGGCACGTCGAGCGCGGTGTTGAAGCCGTTGTCTTCCGCAACGCCGGACGTGGTGGTGACCTGGTTCGTCTGCGGCGGTCCGCCCTGCCGTACTTCGGTCGAGGAGACGTGCTGCGTTCCCAGCGGCAGTTGCTCGTAGGCCTCCAGTGCAAACACCGCATGCCGCGGCAGCACCGTGCGCACGCCAAGGGCAAAATTTGCCAGTACGCCGCGGCTGGTCTGGTCGCGTTGCAGCCGTCGATTCTGCACGCGGCTGCTCGTGCCCAGGCCAAGGTCAACGTAGGGCGACCAGCGGCCCGCGGCTTCCATGTGGTCCGTCACGTTGAATGTCGTTTTGCCTGCTCCCACACCATCCGATACGGAGCCTGTCGGCGCAATCAAGAGGCCAGTTAGCGTGTTGAACAAGGCGTCGTGGGCAGCCGTGAATGGCGGCAGATGTGCATGCACGGCCAGCACCGTATCGCCCAAAATGCCATGCTGGCTTTGTGCGACGGTGGTGAAGCCGTTCGGTATTTCGCCTTGCGTCGGGATTGTGGCCACTGTGCTCTGCGTGTGGATATACAGAAAGATCGGCGTCGAAATGTCGGCGGAGAACGCGCGATTGAACCGGTACGCGACCGACGGTGTCAACAGATTGGACCAGCCACTGATGCTGTCATGCTGTGAACTGCTGATCAGGCTCGCGTTATAGCCTCGGTACGACGGCACGATTCCCGCAGGACCAAGGCTGTTGGCCACTGCTGCAGCCAGTTCGTCATCGGAAAGATCTGCGGCGCTCCTGGCGGATTTCGCCTGGGTCACTGTAGGCACGGTGGTCGTTACCGCGCTCGGCACGGTCGTTTGTGCTGCGGCCGTTGTGGCCAGTAGGCCGGCAGTGCATAGCAGGGGAAGCATGGAACGCGTCATGGATGGCAGAAACCGCACTGCATCAGGCTAGCGGCTGGCGCAACCGGGTGCAAATGCAGAGCGTCTACGCACGTGCCCGGCGCTCTGCATACAGCGGTACCAGTTTCGCGGTCATGCGGTGCCGAACACTGAAGATCGAACGAATCTGCAGGCGACCGCCCAGCAGATTTGCCAAATCGCCCAAAGGTCCGCCAGGTAGTTCGTACTCCACGCGGTCGTGCACGATCGTGCCATCGATTCCGTCGCGTGCCTCCGCGCGCACGCGATGGCAATGTCGCCAATAGGCGAATGGCCCCGAGGTCTGCGTGTCGCAAAAGTGGTCGTTCCAGGTGAACTCCGGAATGAGTGCGTGCCAGTTCAGCCGCATGGGAAGGTAGGGCAGAGGCCGAAAACTCAGAATCATCGTTGTTCCGGCGCCGGTGGCGATGCGTGCGGGTGAGCCTGCCGGCGGCGGCGGCGGCGCAACGAAGATGACTTCTTCCACCCGCGCCTTTTGCCACGCCGGCATCAGCAGCGGCAGGTTTTGTGGGTTTGCAAAAAACGCAAACACAAGAGGCAAGGGAAAAGGGAGCCACTGTTCCGTTTCAAAAAGGTGCCGCATGCAAGGTAGGAGTCTCCGAGTTCCAACGGAGTTGCTGAAGTTTTCATAAGGGGTCGACTATTTCAGACCCATTCAGTCCGAGATGTGCGGTATGCTTTGCATATCGGACTCATCCTGTCGCATTTTCTGAAACAACAGGAAGGTTCATTTTTCGTCGAGGCTAAGGTTGAGGGACCAAGCCGAGCGGGCAAGAGCGGGACGGAGTTGAGGGACAAGGTCACCGCCGCACATCTCGGGGTAAGAAATTTATGAAGAAGCATCGTAAGTTGAAGAGTTTGCAGTCACGATCGGCGCGTCTGGTTGCATTTGGAACGTTGGCCGTTGCATCCGTTGGAACCGTACCGGTGGCTCGGGCTGCCCACGCCAAGCAGGATCAGGCACAGACGGTTTCGTCCATTCCTTTCGATGTCTTGGCGGGTCCGCTGACGACGGTGCTGGATGGATGGAAGAAGGCGACCGGCATCTCGCTCGCGCTGCATCTGTCACCGGAAACGCTGGCCGGTTTTCATTCCCGCGGCGTGCATGGTGCCTTTTCGAACGAGGATGCGCTGAAGCAGATTCTGGACGGCACCGGCCTCGGCTACCACTTTGAGCATGGCGGCACGCGCGTTGAAATCCTGATTCTGAATTCCGATCAGGTAAGCGTCACGGCAAGCACGAACTCCGTCGCGCTGGGCCAATTCACCGAGTCGCTGACCGACACGCCGCAGACCGTGAACGTGGTGCCGCAGTACATCATGCAGGAGCAAGCGGTCACGTCTCTGCGCGATAGCCTGCGGAATGCGCCGGGCATCAGCATCGCCGCGGGCGAGGCAGGCGCGCAGGGCGACAACCTGACCATTCGCGGCTTTTCGGCGCGCAACGACATCTACCTGGACGGTATTCGCGACTTCGGGTCATACTACCGCGACAGCTTCGACTATGAATCTGTCGATGTGTTGCAGGGACCGGCGAGCGTGGAGTTCGGCCGCGGTTCCACCGGTGGCATTGTCAACCAGGAGTCGAAGCAGCCGGTCAGCAATCGCTTCTTTCGTCCGGATGTACAGTTCGGTACCAACGCTCTGCGCCGCGGCACGCTGGATGTGAACCTGCCATTCGGCGACGTGCTGCCGAACGCCGCGTTCCGCCTGAACGCCGTCGGCATGGAAACCGGTGTCTCCGAACGCAACAATACCTTTACCCGTCGCTGGGGTGTGGCACCGACGGTGGCGTTCGGTCTCGGCCGGCCCACCCGTGGCTTCATCTCGTACCTGCATGAGGGTGAACACGACATTCCCGACTACGGCCTGCCGTACTTTGGCGCGGGTCTGCCGCAGGTCAATCGCAGAAATTACTACGGCCTTGCTTCCTCAAATTACCTGGACACGACACCGCACGTGTTGACCGGCCGCCTGGAGCACGATCTTGGCTCGAACTGGACGTTCCGTTCGACCCTGCGCTGGGGCTACTATCCACGCAACGTCCAGATCACCGAACCGCAGATCAACACTGTCGGCGTTGTAAGTGGTGCGGGAACGGCGGCAAGCCCCTATGTCGTAACCTGTTCCCCAACCGCCGCCGGTGCCGCCGGTCCGTGCTACCCCATGACCACGCCACTCAGCCAGATCAAGGTACGGCGCGCGACGATTGAGGTGCACAGCGTGGAAGACGACCTGTGGAACCGGAACGAGGTGATCGGTCACGCGCGTATCGCGCACCTGGAGAACGATGTATCGGTCGCGGTGGAAGGTGGCCGAGAGCGTTCGAACCCGCAGCGACCGACGTATCTGCTGGCCAACGGCAACACGTATTACAACTATGCCAACCTGTTGAACCCGAATGCGTCGGATGCCTTTGCACCGCCTAGTCAGGTCGTCGGTACCGCGCTCCACGTGTCGTCGCAAAGCTATGCCTTTAATGTGCTGGATACAGTCAAGCTGACGAACTGGCTGCAACTCTCGGGCGGCATCCGGTTCGACTACTTCAATACGTTTTCGCAGGCTGCGCCGACTTACACCGCCAAAACATCGGTGTACTTCAGCCATCTGGATAAGAAGCCGACCTATCGTGCGGCCGTCGTGGTCAAGCCATCGCCAAACGGCAGCGTCTACTTCGATTACGGCACGAGCTTCAATCCGTCCGCAGAATCGCTCTCCCTCAGCGCAAACTCCGCAACCTTTCCGCCAGAAGAGAATTCAACGTATGAAGTCGGGGCGAAATGGGATTTTCTGCGGAACAAGCTGAACCTCAATGGCAGCCTGTTTCGCACGGAGAAGCTGAACGCGCGTGAAACCGATCCGCTGAATTCATCGAACTCCATCCTGTCGGGAACGCAGCTCGCGCGTGGCGTGCAGATTGGCGCCGTCGGCCACATGCCGTCGCACTTCGACGTAATTGCCGGGTATGCCTACCTGGATGCACGCATCGAAAGCTCCGTCGTCAATGCGTCGCCGTTTGCCGCGCAAAACGTGGCATTCTACACGGCGTATCAGGCTGCGCTGACAACGAATCCCAATGCGGTACTCGACCCGCGTTACAACACCGCACCGTATTACCTTTCACCCAAAGGTTTTCCCTTCGCCAACGTGCCGAAAAACAGTGGCAATCTCTGGGTGACGCGTGGTCTGCCGTTCCGGTTTATCGGTGGCTTCGGTGGCAACTACGTGGCGGCGCGGCGCGCCAGTTCCACCAGTGTCATCGGCGTGTATAACTCGGCTGCCGCAACACCGCTGGGCAATGTTCCCCTCGCTTTTAAACAGGTGCCCGGTTACGTTCTGCTCAACGCCATGGTGTCGCGGCCCATTACGGAGAAGCTTGCCGTGCAGGTCAACCTGGTCAACCTGACGAATAAGTTCTTCATCGATCAGCCCCATCCCAATCATCTTGTTCCGGGTGAAGGCATCAACGCACAGTTCGGCGCAACCTACCACTTTTAAAACACAACACGCAGCAGGGCAGTATCCCCATGCCCTGCTGCGACGTACGGAGCAGAGCCCATGCTGATCGAAATTGCGGACGTGCTGAGCAAGCCGCAGGTGCAGGAAATGCGCCGCAAGCTGGATGCAGCCGACTGGATCGACGGTCGCGTTACCGCCGGCTATCAAGCCCAGCAGGTCAAGAGCAACCAGCAACTGCCGGAGGACCATCCGCTCAGCCGCGAGCTTGGCGATGTGGTGCTCGCGGGTCTGGCGCGTTCGCCGTTGTTCCGTTCGGCCGCGTTACCCTTGCGCGTTTTCCCACCCATGTTCAACCGCTACACCGGCGGCGGCGAGTTCGGCATGCATGTGGACACGGCCATCCGCCAACTCATCACGACCGGTCAACGTATTCGCACCGACTTATCCGCTACCCTGTTTCTTACCGAACCCGCGGACTACGATGGCGGTGAACTTGTCGTGCAGGATACCTACGGCCAGCACACCATTAAGCTGCCCGCCGGCCACATGGTGCTTTACCCGGCCACGAGCCTGCATGCCGTTACACCCGTCACCCGGGGGGCGCGCGTGTCCAGCTTTTTCTGGATGCAGAGCATGCTACGTGACGATGGCCAGCGCAGCCTGCTGTTCGATCTGGATAACGCGATCCAGAAGATCGCCGCGGACCATCCGACCCATGCCGGCGTCGTGCAGGTGACGGCCGTGTATCACAATCTATTGCGCCAGTGGGCTGAACTGTAACAGCCTTCCCACCAGCGTCTCCAGGCTGTTCGCTGCGTCTTCCATGACGTGCGAACGGAAGGTGGGAAGCCAGGGCGCCGCCCTCACGGCATCCGGCTTCTCGCCTCTTCTTAAGGGCATGCAAAAGGGCATGCCCTTAAGGCACACCCTTTTCGTAGTACAGAGAACAGGCAGTTAGTTCGGCATCAACACAGTGTCAATCACGTGCACCACGCCATTGCTCTGGAACACATCCGCCGTCGTGATGGTGGATGTGCCACCCTTTGCGTCGGTCAGCGTGACCGTCTTGTCCTTCATCGTTGCGGTCAGCGGCTCACCCTGAACGGTGGTCAGGGTCGCGGTACCGCCGCCCTTCTTGATCATCTTCGCGAGTTCTTTGGCCGAGATCTTGCCGGGACCCACGTGGTAGGTCAGGATCTTCGTCAGCGTCGCCTTGTTCTCCGGCATCACCAGGGTATCGACGGTTCCCGCGGGTAACTTTGCAAACGCATCGTTGGTCGGAGCAAATACGGTAAACGGACCGGCACCGCTCAAGGTATCCACCAGGCCGGCAGCCTTTACCGCCGCAACCAGCGTCGTCAGGTTCGGTGCCGTCGCGGCATTCTGCACAATGGTCTTGTTGGAATACATGGGCGCACCGCCAACCATCGGGTCGGCCTTTTGCGCCATGGCAGCGCCTGTGGCCAGCACGGAAGTCGAAGCAAGCGTCAGAGCAATTATCGATTTGCGAAAGTTCATGGGAGTCTCTCCTGGTTCAACTGTTGCCCTTGCTGCCGGGCTCGATAAGAAGACGGTGTGGCTTTTAGATTGGATTTCTATCTTTCGTGAAGAAATCGAAACGCTTTTTAGGTTGCTCGGAACGGAGTAGATGCTGTTCACCGGACAAAAGGATCTTGCCTCGTTTGACATTGGGAAGAAGCGACGGAAGACTAAGGTGCAGTGAGCAGCGTTGGCCTACACGCGACGAACGAGCCGGCGGCATGCGATGCGGCATGCCCGCCCGGGCACGACACGGGCCTGCTGCTCATCGGTATCTTCAAGCTGTCGAAGGCAATCTTCTTTGTCGGCATGGCGCTTGGAGCGCTCCACTTTATCCATCACGACCTCAGCAGGTCGCTGGAGCGGTTCTTCAATGTGCTCCACTTCGATAACGAGAACCGGTTCCTCTCGCTCCTCTTGGGCAAGGCCGAGCTGGTCACCCACCATCGCATCCGCCTGTTCAGTATGGGCACGGCGCTGTATGGCCTGCTCTGCTCTATTGAGGGAATCGGCCTGATGCGCCACAAGGTGTGGGCAGAATATCTGACCCTCTGGCTGAGTGTCTCGTTCGTGCCTTGGGAGACGTATGAAGTCGTTCGCCACGCGAGTTTGTGGCGCATCTCCATCCTGCTCATGAACTTGGCCATTACCGGTTACCTGGTCTGGATGCTGCGCCGCAAACGCCGGCACGCGTCGTCCCCTGTCCCGGACTCCACCGCTCCCTAGCGCCGGCGGCACTTTCGCCTTTCATTCGCCTACACCCCGCGATTACCGGTCTGCAAGTAGGAGAACCTTCTGCGTTAGCCCTACAGGTTGTGGTTCTCTTTAAGGCTATACATCCACAAGAGTTTTCCACATTTCAATCCGGGAAATTCACCACTCCTCGCAATTTGTTGCTTGCGTTCTAGGCCGGGTCGCGAAAAGATGTGGATGTTGGTGGAGCAAAAGGGACCAAAAGGGATTAAAAATCTCCCGCAGAGTCCAAATCTACCGCCAACCGCTCCAGAGTATCGGCTTCCTGGAGCACTTCACGTTTACTTCCTGGTTCCGGCAAGGTTTTTTCGAAAGAGAACGGTATGTTCCGGGGCAATCATCCAGCGCGAGTAGACGAGAAGGGCCGGCTCAAGATGCCGGCAGACTTCAAGCGCCGTGTGGACGAAACCTACGGCAACCAGTTTTACGTGACGAGCAAGGACGGCAAGCGGGCAGAGATCTACCCTCTGCCGGAGTGGGAAAAGATCGAGGCGCGGTTGGCGGAAATTCCGTCCATGAACCCGGCCAAGAAAAAGTTTCTGGACGTGACGAACTACTACGGCCAGATGACGGAGATGGACGCACAGGGCCGCATGCTGTTGCCGCAACTGTTGCGTGAGAGCGCAAAGGTTACCGCGGAAGTTGTGGTGCTGGGTGCGCAAACGTACCTGGAAGTGGTGAACCATGACGACTTCAAGGCAAAGCTGGAAACCGAGCCGCTGACCGAGGCGGACCTTGCGGAACTCGCTGGATTCGGACTGTAACGGTGACACGAAGTAAAGCCCCCAGGGGCGCACATGGAGGCGGCAAGTGAATCGTCCGCTGCATGTGCCGGTTCTTCCTCAACAGGTGTTAGACCTTCTGGATATACAGCCGGGCAGCATCGTCGTCGATGCTACGCTCGGCCTGGCAGGCCACAGCAGTGCGATTGCGCGCAGGCTGGGCGGCGATGGAACGCTGATCGGGTTCGATCGCGACCCGCAGGCCATGGAACTGGCAACGGCAACGCTGCAGGCGCTGCGCGAAGAACTGGGCGATGCAATGCCCACCGTGCGACTGGTGCCGCGGGCGTTTTCAACCGCGGCGGAAGAGATTGAGCCGGGATCGCTGGATGCGCTGTTCGCGGATTTCGGCGTCAGCAGCCTGCAGTTGGATGAGGCACAACGAGGATTCAGTTTTCGGTACGACGCTCCGCTCGACATGCGTATGGACACGCGCGACGGAGAGACGGCCGGACAAGTGGTAAATCAGGTGGACGAG
>CBAAAH010000089.1:0-9681 GCA_964658865.1 uncultured Granulicella sp. | reverse complement strand
CCCCTGGCCGAAGCTGAAGAGTCGCCGTCCTGCCTCGAAACCTTCATCGATCGCGTCGCGCTTCCCATGCTGCCCGAGGGCACGGTACAGGGTGGCGTTGGCGTACTCAAGGACCAGGCGGCGTGCGCATTTCGCGCCTTTGCCCAACGACGGCTGTTCTCGTCCGAACCCGAGATACCGACGCTCGGCTTCGACCCCCGCCAGCGTGGAGAGCTGTTGCACAAGGTGCTGCAAACATTCTGGGAAGAGGTCGAAACTCAGGCGGAGCTACTTGCTCAAACGAAGTCCGGCAAGCTGGCCGATACCCTGCAAAGGCACATCGATGCCGCCCTGACTGCACCGGCAACGACCGATGCCTGGAACACCGCATACCTGGACCTGCAACGGCGACGGTTGTTCGCTCTGCTAAGCACCTGGCTGGAAATGGAAGCAAAGCGCCCGCCGTTTCGCGTGCTGCACACGGAGCGCGAGGTCAAAGGAGCGCGGGTCGGCAACTTGCACTTCGACATGCGCGTCGACCGCATCGACGAAATCGACCGCGACGGCGAACCCGTGCTTGCGCTGATCGACTACAAGACCGGCGATGCCTCGCCCAGCAGTTGGAAGGGTCCACGCCCGGATGAGCCGCAACTGCCGCTCTATGCCGTTGCGGCCAACCTGGAAAACGTGGGTGCTATCGCGTTTGCCACGGTGCGTCCGGGTGAAAAAAATCTCGGCCTGCGCGCGATGCCGGCTACCACCGAGTTGCTGTTTACCGGCAAAGCCGACAAGCATCCCGAAGCCTTTGAAGCGCAGATGGAGGAGTGGTACGCAACGGTGCAGCGGCTGGGCGAAAACTTTGCACGTGGCGATGCACGCGTGGCACCGAAGCAGTATCCCGGCACCTGCGACTTCTGCGGCCAACGCTTGCTTTGCCGGCTTCGTCCGGAGACGCTGGAAGACATGGGCAATGACGACGACATCGCGCGGGAGTCGGCCGAGTGAGCGTTTCGACTTTCCGCGGCACCCATGACGACTCCCAGGCACGCCGCGACGCGCTTGACACCGAGCAGTCATTCATCGTCGAAGCTCCCGCGGGTTCCGGCAAGACCGGCTTGCTGATTCAGCGATACCTGCGCCTGTTGAGGGTGGTGGACCAGCCAGAATCCGTGCTTGCGCTCACCTTTACCAACAAGGCGACGGCCGAGATGCGGCATCGCGTGCTTGCAGCCCTCCAGACAGCGCATGAACCGCTTCCCGAGACGGCAAGCGCCTACGAACGCGAGACTTGGACCATCGCCCGCGAGGTTCTGGAACACGGCAAGCAACACCGCTGGGACCTGGAAGCGCAGCCCTACCGGCTCAACATGCGCACCATCGATTCCCTGTGTGGCGAGATTGCGCGCGGCGTGCCGGTACTGTCCGGCGGCATCGGCAACGCAACGCCTTTGCCAGACGCGGAGCCGCTGTACCGTTCTGCCGCACGCACGGTGCTGCTGCAACTGGGAGGGCCGGATGCGACACTGAACCGCGCTCTGGAAACGGTATTGCACCATCGCGACGCCGACGTTGCGGACTGCGAGACGCTGCTGGCGGAGATGCTGGCCACTCGCGAACAGTGGGGGAGCCTGGTGCCGCTCAGCCGCCGCGAGCTGAACGACGCAACGCTGAACGAAGAGGTGCTGCCTCGCCTGAACGCCGCGCTGGAACAGGTCTTGTGCAACGCACTCACAGACATTCGCCGCCGCTTTCCCATGGACGTACTGCAGGAGGTCGCGACTCTCGCCCACCTGCTGGCCGAAGCGGAGGGCTACGGCGATGCACCCAATCCGCTGGGAGCGTGCGCCGCCATGCCGCACGCTCCCGGTGTCGAAGCCGATGACGTGGAACACTGGAAGCACCTGGCGCATCTGCTGACCACGCCGAGCGGTGGCTGGCGCAAGGGTTTCAACGTCAACCACATCGGCTTCAAGATGTCAAAGGCCGAGAAGGCGCGGTTGACCGAGGCCGTTGAGTTTTTGCGCCACGACGACATCCTGATGAATTTGCTGTGCTCCCTGCGCGACCTGCCGCCGCGCATCTATCCAGCGGACCAGTGGCGTGTCGCAAAGGCGCTGTTCATCGTGCTGCATCATGCGCTCATCGAGCTGCGCCTGCTGTTTGCCGCGCGTGAGGTGTGCGACTTCACCGAGCTTTCCATTGCGGCCCGCTCTGCCCTGCAGAACGGGGATGGCGCGGCGGAAGCGTTGAACCTGCGGCTGGAGCATCTGCTCGTCGATGAGATGCAGGACACCTCGTCCGCACAGTACGAACTGCTGGAGGCACTGACGTCGCACTGGGACGGTCGCACGCAGACGATCTTCCTGGTCGGCGATCCCAAGCAGTCGATCTACCTGTTCCGGCAGGCGCGGGTCGAGCGCTTTGTGGAAGCCATGCAGACCGGCCGGCTGGGAGACATCGCCGTCATTCCCCTGCAACTCACCAGCAATTTTCGATCGGGCGGCGCGCTTGTGCAGCAATTCAATCGCACGTTCGACCTCGTCTTCGATCCATCCGGACCGATCCGCTACACGGTCGCCACTCCCGCGCTTGCTTCTTCCGCCGACGACACGCTGGAGTGGAACGCCACCCCGCTGCCCGTCACCGACATGCAAACCCGCGGTGCCGAGGTGAAACGCTCGCTGCGCGAAGAGGCTGAATCCATTGCGGCATTCGCACACCACTGGCGTTCGCGGCCTGACGGCAACACAACGCCTAGGAAGATCGCCGTGCTGGTGCGCAGCCGCACCCACGCTCTGCAGACCATGCGCATGCTGGCGGTAGCGGGCGTGCCCTTTCGCGCGGTGGAGATGGAAGCGCTGGGTGAGAGGCCGGAGATTCTGGATCTACTCTCACTCACCCGCGCATTGCTGCACCCCGCCGACCGCACCGCGTGGTTAGCCGTACTGCGTGCGCCGTGGTGCAGCTTGGCGCTCGCCGACCTGCACACCCTTGCCGCAGGCGACGAGGCAACGACGCGCAAACAAGCCCTGCGACCTCATCTGCGTGCTCGCGCCGAGGCCTTGAGTTCCGAAGCGCGCACCCGTGCCCTGCACACCCTCGACGTGCTGGATCGGCTCATCGAAACGCGCGGCCGTGCACCGCTGTCCGTCGATGTCGACCGCGCGTGGACTGCCCTGCACGGTGACCGCACGACCGACGCGTCTGGCCGCACCAACGCACGCCGTTACCTGGAGCTGCTGGAAACCATGGAGGCAGCCGGCGACACCATCGATGCGGCGACGTTGAAGGCACGCCTGGAAAAACTGTTTGCCGAACCGAACGCCGCTCCGGACACAGTCGAAGTCCTGACCATCCACAAGGCGAAAGGGCTGGAGTGGGATGCCGTTCTGGTGCCGAGCCTGCACCGCGCCGGCATGAGCGACCGCGCACCCCTGCTGGACTGGATGGAGCTGCCGCACGACGGCAACGGTCAGCGGCAGGTGCTGCTGGCGCCCATCGCAAAGCGTGGCGACGACCCCGATAGCCTGAACCGCTATGTGCGGAAAGCCCGTGCCGATGCCGCCAGCGCTGAACTGCGCCGCCTTTTCTACGTTGCCGCAACCCGTGCGCGGACTTCGCTGCAGTTGTATGCGTCGCCGCTGCGCAACAAGGACGGCACAGTATCCAGAAGCAAAAACAGCCTGCTGGAAGCAGCGTGGAAGGCAGCGGAAACATATTTTCCCGCCGAGGCAACCGCCGAGGAATTGCCGGCAGCGATCCCCTTCCCACAGCCTCTTCGTATCGACGTACCAGGCTTGGCGCTGGCGGCGGGTGCGGATGATTTCGACGCTGTGGATGAGCAGACAGGGACGGAGCAACGCAATGTAGTGTTAGAACGTCTTCCACTCAGCCTGATCGAACAGCCGGTTGAACGGTGCCCCTTCGAAGTACCCCATGCTGCCGCGGTCGAGCGAGCACCCGCGCGTCCTCAGGGCTCCGTCTCCGCACGGGTGATGGGCACAACGGTGCATGTCTTCTTGCAAATGCTTGCGGCCGAGCGGCTACAGTCGGCGAACGCCGAAGACCTTCGAGCGAGAATACGCGGCTGGACACCACGCATGCGCACGCTTGCACGGAGCGGAGGCCTGTCTGCACGAGAGGTGGAGCGCGTCGCCGGACAGACGCTCACCGCGCTGGAAAACACCCTCGCCTACGCGCCCGCAGCCTGGCTTTTTGAACCGCACCGCGCCGCACGCAATGAGGGTGAACTCATTGAGGTGCTGCGTGGCGGTGAGCACGCGGACAGGATTCTACGCTTCCGCTACGATCGCAGTTTTTTCGCGGGGAACGCGCCTCAGACCGAGGGCGATGACGTGCTCTGGATTGTCGACTATAAAACATCCACGTATCGCGAAGCGGAATTCAATGGACGTGTGCGCGAAGAATTTCTTGCGCGTGAACGCGAGAGCTACGAGCCGCATCTGCGCAACTATGCGCGGCTGATGCTCAAAGATCTGCCCGCAGGCACGCGAGTGATGCTTGGCCTGTATTATCCGCTTTTGCCGTGGCTGGATGTGTTTCCGTACATTGAGGCCTGAAGCGCCGACCTTCAGGTTTGCGGAAACGCAACTCAGGTTATCGGGCCATAGTCGCCGAAACGCGATTCGCCGCCGGTATTCGGGAACCCCTCAAAACGCTGTAGGTTCATACCGCTAAGCGGCCTGCACCGAGTGGCGCACGTCGCTACCGCGCACCCAAAAAATTACATCTTCCGCGATATTCGTCGCGTGGTCGCCCACGCGCTCCAGGTTGCGTGCAATCATGATGGCGTTGAGCGCCTGCGTCGTCATCTCGGGATCGCGTTTAATCAGATCGCTGAGCGAGCGAAAGGCCGCGCGATTCATCGCATCCACTTCCTCATCCAGCAGCAGCACCGCCTCCGCCAGTGCGGCATCGCCGTCGATGAACGCATCCAGCGATTTGCGCACCATGGCTGCAGCCAGCGTACCCATACGCGGGATATCGACCGGCAGATCGGTCGGTGCAAAGGCATTCATCTCCCGTGCGCGCAGGGCAATGTTCACGGCAAGATCACCCACTCGCTCCAAATCGGCATTGATGCGAATGACAGAGAGAATAAATCGCAGGTCCACCGCCATGGGCTGCTCCATCGCCAGCAAGTCCAGCGCGGCCGCGTCGATTTCGCGTTCCAGATGGTTGACCGCCGATTCCGTATGACGCACCAGATCGACCAGCGACGCGTCGCGCGTTCTGTAGGATTCGATGGCGCGCTGGATCGACTGCTCCGCCAGGCCTGCCATTACCAGCAGTTTTTCTTTCAATTCGTCTAGTGCCTGGTGAAACCGTGTGCGCATAAGCGGCACCTCCCGGAAGGATGATTCATCGACAGTGCGTCGCATTGACCGCGTGAGCCAAAACGGACGACGCTGTCGGGTGCTATTCGAACTCTATGTGGGCTGCATGAATGTCAGGTCAAAACGTAAAGGTAAAGGCGACTTTACGCGTCTCCTGCAGCCATGGACTCGCCTTCCGCGACCGGCAGCGTAAATACGAATGTACTGCCCTCGCCCAGCGCGCTGACGACGTAGAGCCTGCCGCCATGTTCCTCGATCAGGTGCCGCGCAATCGCCAGACCCAGGCCGGTGCCGCCGTTTTCGCGTGAGCGCGCCTTGTCTACGCGGTAAAACCGCTCGAAGATGCGTTCTTGATGTTCCAGCGCGATGCCCGCGCCGAAGTCCTGCACGCTAAAGCGGACCGATGTTCCACTCTCGGTCAAACGTGCGGCAAGAACGATCCGCGGCGCGTCCACACCGCCGTACTTCACGGCATTTTCCAGTAAGTTCCCCAGCACCTGCGATACGGCATGTTCGTCGGCAAAGACGGAAACCTCTGTCGACGCATCGATTTCGAAACGGGTGTCCTGGGCAAACGTCGTTCCCTCCGCCAGCAGCATGGCCTCCTGCAGCAGAACGTCTGCGGGCACGGGCGTTCGGCGCAGCGTCCGGTCCGCATCCTCGACCCGCGCCAGCACCAGCAGGTCTTCGGTCAGCCGGCGCATGCGGCTCGCATTTTTCAGCGCCGTCTCCAGGTACTCGCGGGCGTGATTCGGCAACGGCTCGGTATCCAGCAGCGTTTCCACGTAGCCGATGATGGAAGTAAGCGGTGTTCGCAGTTCATGCGAAACATTGGCCACGAACTCCCGCTGGGTGCGCTCCACCGTCTCGGCGCGCGTCACGTCATGCAGCACAATAACCGCACCGCCGCCCGGCAAGGGTGCGGCGTTTACCTCGAAGATGCGCCCCGGCAGCAGAGTTGCGCTGCGCACCTCGGTGGCGCGGTGCTCGTCCACCGCCGCCTGCACCGCGCCACGCAACACCGGGTCGCGCAGCGTATGCACCACGCTGCGGCCGAGCCGTACGCCACCCACCAGGCCGTGGGTTTCCATCACGCGGTTCATCTGCGCATTGGTCCACTGGATACGACCTGCGGCATCCACACCCAGCACCCCGTCCTGCATGCCTTCCAGCAGCACCTCCATCCGGTACCGGCTCTCGTCCGATGTGGCGAGCTGGCGCGTCGCCTCGCTCTCCCGATGCAGCAGAACGCGTGGAATCCCAGCAAACTCCGGGCTGAATACGGTTGGAGTGTTCGGTACGGCAACCAACTGCTCGATGGCTGCAGCTTCCACGCGCAACCGGAGCCGCAAAAGTCCCGCAGCCAACACCGCCAGCAATAAAAGAGCAACCGCGCCGAACATCCACGAACTGTTCCATCTGCAACCCAGTTGCGCACCCAGAACAGCCGCAGAGAGAACTGCACCGAGTACCAGGATGAATGCAATGAATGAAATGGATACAGACTTCAAAAGTAATCCTTGCTCCCGCAAACTCTTGGGACACTACCCGCGTTCGAAGCGGTACCCGGCTCCACGCATGGTCTTCAGGTAGCGTGGTGCCTCCGCGTCATCCTCGATTTTTTCGCGGATGCGGCGCACATACACATCCACCGACCGAGGCGTCACGAACCGCGCATCACCCCACACCGCGTCCAGCAACTGGTCGCGCGAAAAGACGCGGCCCGGGTGGCGCGCCAAGTAGTCCAGAAGGCGGAACTCCGTTGCCGTGGTCGTGACAATCTCACCACGCACGCGCAGGGCCATGGCACCGCCGTCGATCTCGATGTCGCCAAAGCGGATCGTCTCCGGCGTTTCCGGCCGTTCGAAACGTCGTAGCACGGCCTTTACGCGGGCAACCAGCTCTCGCGTGCTGAACGGCTTGGTAATGTAGTCGTCCGCACCGAGTTCCAGGCCCTGCACGCGGTCTTGCTCGGTCGCAAGGGCCGTCAAAAAGATGATGGGCACGGTGCTCAACTGCGGGTTCAACCGCAGTCGGCGGCACAGGTCCAGCCCACCGCCTCCCGGCACCATGATATCGAGCAGAAAGACCGCAGGCGGTCCTTTTTCCGCCTCAGGAATGACGTCCAGCGCCGTGACAAAGGAACGCACAGTGTAACCCGCCGTCGTCAGGTGCAGCGTCACCAGCTTTGAGATGTCGAGATCGTCTTCGAGCAAAAATACAGTGGCAGGCAAGCAAAACCTCTTCCGCGACACAAAGCCGCTTCGGCTCAGCCTAGCGCATTTGCGTGCCGCAGTTGCGAACGCCCGATGAATCTGTAGCGGCAACACGAGAATCCATGCAGGAATGAGCCAACCTTACACCGCCACGCTGACTCCCAACGGTATCTATGAGCTTGAAAGACTGGCTGTTAGCGGACCTGCAGGTTCCCAGTGCAAAAGAAGCAGAGCACAAACCGGAAAGCCAGAGCGCCTGGTGGCAGGTCATGTGCCTCACGGGGGTCGATTACTTTTCGACGCTGGGCTACCAGCCGGGCATCGCCTTTTTGGCGGCCGGTGTGCTCAGCCCATTCGCAACGCTGATTCTTGTGCTGGTCACGCTGTTCGCCGCGCTGCCGGTCTACCGACGTGTGTGCCAATCAAGCCCTTACGGTCAGGGCTCCATTGCCATGCTGCAGAAAATTTTCCCGGCATGGGGCGGTAAGGTTTTCGTACTGGTTCTGCTGGGCTTTGCCACGACAGACTTTGTCATCACGATGACACTTTCCGCAGCGGACGGCGCAGCACACATCATCGGCAATCCGATTACACCCCACTGGATGAATCACCAGATCATCGTGACGCTGCTGATCCTGGCGGTGCTATGCGCCATTTTCCTGAGAGGCTTCAAGGAAGCGATCGGCATTGCCACCGTGCTTGTCGTCGCGTATCTCGCACTGAATGCCGTGGTGGTGACCGTAGCCTTGCGCGAAGTTATCCGCCATCCGGAAGTTCTGTCCAACTGGCATCTCGGCCTGCAGAAGACTCATGAGAGCTACTGGAAAATGTTTGCCGTCTCCGTGCTGCTTTTTCCCCGGCTGGCGCTCGGTCTTTCCGGCTTTGAAACGGGCGTCGCGGTCATGCCGCTTATCAAGGCGGCAAATACGGAAGAGCGCATCCGCAACGCGCGCTACCTGCTGATTACTGCCGCCGCCATCATGAGTGTTTTTCTGATGCTGACGTCGGTGGTCACGACGGTACTCATCCCGGCAAAGCAGTTTGGCCCCGGTGGCGATGCCAACGGCCGCGCCATGGCGTGGCTGGCGCACCAGTATCTCGGCCCGACGCTGGGCTCGGCGTATGACGTCAGCACGATTCTGATCCTGGGGTTTGCGGGTGCATCGGCAATGGCCGGCCTGCTGAACCTGATCCCGCGCTACCTGCCGCGCTTCGGCATGGCACCGGAATGGGCGCGCGCTTCCCGTCCGCTGGTGCTGGTGTTCATGGGCATTGCGACGATCGTCACCCTGCTATTCCGGGCAGATGTAGACGCCCAGGGTGGTGCCTACGCCACTGGTGTGCTCGTGCTCATCACTTCCGCATCGATAGCGGTGACATTGAGTGTGTGGCAAAACATGCGGCTGCGGATCGTCTTCATGGCGACGACCGCGATCTTTATCTACACAACCATCGTCAACATGTTCGAGCGGCCGGAGGGCCTAAAGATCGCGTCGATTTTTATCCTTTCGATTCTGGTGACATCCATCTACTCCCGCGCGGTGCGGTCGACCGAGCTTCGCATTACCGACGTCAGCCTCGACGACTCTGCCAACGCCATTCTGGCCGGGGATGACGACCAGCTTATCCGCCTGGTGGCGCGCGGACCAGAGGCCGGCGATGCGCCGGAAAGGCTGGAGTTTTCTGACGGCAAGGTACGGTATTATCACAACCTCAGCGCGGAAGAATGCCTGATCTTCTTTGAAATCAATCGGACCGACGCTTCGGACTTCACCGAAACCATGGAAGTGAAGGGTCATCGTGTGGGCCGTCACAGTATCCTTACGGCGGACAGCCCGGCTGTGGCAAACGCCATTGCCGCCATGTTGCTCTATCTGGAAAAACGCACGGGACAGGTACCGCATGTGTACTTCCGCTGGACCGAAACCGGCCCGCTTGCCAACCTGCTGCGCTTCTTTTTCAGTGGCGAGGGAGACACCGCACCACTAACGCAGGAGATTTTGCGTCGTGCCATGCCCAAGCCGGAGCGCCGCCCGGTGGTGCACGTGAGTTAAACGCCGTCTTCTTTATGGGGCATGTGGGAGCAAAAAGGCCGTCCAGAGTGATCTGGACGGCCTTTCTGCTTCTTG
>CBAAAH010000088.1:0-9707 GCA_964658865.1 uncultured Granulicella sp. | reverse complement strand
ACACTCAGCACCGCACGTCCCGGTGAAGTGGCACGCACCAGCGACCGAAACGCAAGGCCACTGCCGATCATCTGCGTCGTGATTGCAAGAACGACGACCAGTACCAAGCCGGCGAGCGTCTGCCCAAGGTGGATGCTGTCCAGCGATAGCAGCGTGTGCAGGTTGCGGGTCAGCAGTGCCGGCAGGACCATCGCTACGGCCATCGCCCATCCCAGGGCCAATCCAACGGCAAGTTCCCTGCCCTGCGATGGTCGCCGCACAAATCCAACGGCCGACAGTGGGCGAAGGTCGTGAACTCTTCGCCGCGCAATCCAATAAAACCCCGCAAGCGCCAGCAGCAACAACGCGACTGCCTGCTGCAGCGCGGCGTGTGGCCCCACCAGCACATGAATCATCGCGATCGAGAACACAAGCAGCGCCAGAATCCAGCCGGCGCTCAGCACAAACGTCCACCCCGCTTTGTAGCGCTGGATAGCCTCTCGGTCTGGCGGTGTGGTCACGTTCATGCTCCTAAAGACGTTTCACGAGGACGAAGGATGCAGTCGTCTTCTGACACGCTGCGATACGACGAAGAAAATGCCACCGGGATTCTGCCAGGACCTGTATCGGCATTCCGCTTCAGCGCGGCAGGCTTATCCAGAAACGAATACCTATGTCTTTGCTCCCGCTCCGTGCTCCACCGTACAGAACTGCGCCATGTTGCGAAATTTCTCATAACGCTGGTTAAGCAGCACGTCGATCGGTGTGGATCGTAAGGTTTCCAGTTCCCTCTCGACTGCCGTTCGAATCATGCTCAGCGCTGCCTGCGGATCGGCCTGCGTGCCGCCGTCCGGCTCGGGGATAATTCCATCGACGCAGCCAAGGCGACTCACATCAGGTGCGGTATATTTCAACGCTTCCGCAGCCTGCTGTCGCTTTCCGGCATCCTTCCACATGATGCTGGCGCAGCCTTCCGGTGAGATGACAGAGTAAATGGCGTTTTCCAGCATGAGCACACGGTCGGCAACCGCGAGCGCAAGCGCTCCTCCGCTGCCGCCCTCGCCTGTGATGACGGCGATGGTGGGTGTGCTCAGTTGTGACATCTCGATCAGGTTGCGCGCAATCGCTTCACCCTGTCCGCGTTCTTCCGCACCCAGGCCGGGGTAGGCACCGGCCAGGTCCAGGAACGTCAGCACTGGGCGGCCGAACTTTTCCGCCAGCTTCATGCAGCGCAGCGCCTTGCGGTAGCCTTCAGGCTCCGGAGAACCGAAGCGGAACTTCATGCGGTCTTTGGTGGTACGTCCCTTGCGGTTGCAGATCACCATAACCGGCTCACCGTTAAAGCAGGCCATCGCGCAATACATCGCCGGGTCATCGCCAAACCCGCGGTCGCCGTGGATCTCATAATGGCTGGTGAACAGCGCTTCCAGAATGTCCATGGGGTGCAGGCGTTGCGGATTGCGAGCGACCTCTGTTTTGCGCCATGCCTCGTTCGTTGTGGGCGCGGGTTTTACCTGTTCCAGATCTGCCATGCTGTTGGTGATTATACGGACGCCGGGCCGGCTACTCCATCCGCGTCGTGGATGTGCGGGAGGCGCGAGGTACCGCCACATAGCGCCCAAAGCGACCGCAAGTGAGACGATGTGCGTCATATATGCTGTCGCGCGACGACGTATCCGCCGTTGCACACAGGAGATTGCCATGAAGAAGCGCGCATTTCATTTTCTTTCGACTGCACTAATTGCGGCTGCAATGCTGCCGCTCAGCACGGTGCTGGTCGCCCAGAAGGTAAGCACGGATTACGACCACAAGACTGACTTCAGCCGGTATCACACCTTCTCCGTATACAGGGTGCAGGCTTCCAACAGCCTGGTTGAAGGCCGTCTGCGCGACAATATCACCGAAGCCCTGCAGCAGAAAGGGTGGCAACAGGTGCCGCAGGGCGGCGACATTGCCGTGACAGCGATTGGCAGCGTGCACGACGTGCAGCAATACAACACGTTTTACGATGGCATTGGCGGCGGCGGTTACGGCTTTGGCGGCTGGCGCGGAAGATATGGCTACGGCGGATGGGGAGGCGGCAGCGGTTTTGGTGATAGTCAGACGACGGTGCAGAACATCCCGGTCGGCAATCTTGTTGTCGACCTGTACGACAGCTCGACGCACCAGTTGGTCTTTCGCGGCATGGCAACGGACCAGTTGTCGAGCAAGGCGGAAAAGAATGCTCGCAAAGGCGAGCGAGCGATCGACAAGATCTTCGACAAGCTACCGAACAAGGTCGGCTAATGGAATAGCGTCACCCGGGAAGAGGCACCCAAATGGGTGCCTCTTCCCGTTCTACCCATTAGGTAATTAGCTTTACTCCGCCCGATCCGACCAGTTCTTCTACGCGGTCGATGAACAGCCGGTCCGCGCACACGTGAAAGCCCGTCGGCTCCAGGACGGCACAGAATTCACCCGGCTCTTCCAGGTCCAGGAGCAATTTGCCCTTGCCCGGCATTTCGGTAAAGACAAGCAGGAGCTTCTCCAGTAGCTGCACGTCGGGGTGGTGCAGGGGTACCTTGATGCGCAGCGCCTCGGGCAGCTTGATCTGTACATCTTCCAGGGCCGTGATCGCCGTAACGCTCAGCTTCGGCGCGGAGTCCTCTTCGCCGCGCAATGAGCCGCGGATGAGTACTGGCACGTCGATCTTCAGCTTCTCCTGTAGATTCGCGTAGTCCTTCGGGAAGGCGATGATGTCGAGCTTGCCGACCGTATCTTCCAGGCAGGCGGAAGCGTACATTTCACCGCTGCGTTTTGATTTTGCGACTTTGAGCGCGGTAATAACACCGGCTACGGAAATCTCGCTGGTGTTCTCTCTCTGACCCCGGTTGAAGACGGCTGGTTCCGGCTTCATTTCGCACGCTGTCGCCGTATCGACGCACTTGATGTTGCGCAGCTTCTCGCGGTACTTGTCCATGGGATGGCCGCTAACAAAGAAGCCGAGCACTTCCTTCTCATTCTGCAGTCGGGTGTGCTCATCCCAGTCGGGCACTTTCGGCAAGTCGTCTTCGACCTTGGTTGCAGTCGCCGGCGTACCCGCGTCGAAGAGGCCGAACAATCCGGATTGCCCGGTCGCCGCGTCTTTCTGCGACTTCTGCGCGCGCTCCATGGCACCGTCCAACGCGGCGAAAACACGGGCACGCGGACCGAAGGCGTCCATGGCACCGGCCTTGACCAGCGACTCCAGCACGCGCTTGTTGAGCAGGCGCAGCTCGACCGTTTCGCAGAAATTCCAGAGTGACGCGAAGCCGGGTTTGCCTTCGGCCTGCAGTTTCCGGCGGGCATCGGCAATGGTCTCAATGGCGTTCCCGCCCACATTCTTGATTGCCGCAAGGCCGAAGCGGATAGCATCGCCACCCGGGGTAAAGTTCGCGTCGGAGATTTGGACGTCCGGCGGCAACACCGTAATGCCGATTTCGCGGCACTCGCCGATGTACTTGACGACGTTTTCCGGCTTACTGGTCTCGCTCGTCAGCAGTGCCGCCATAAACTCAACAGGGTAGTGCGTCTTGAGCCACGCCGTGTGGTAGGCCAGCAGGGCGTACGCCGCGGAGTGCGACTTGTTGAAGCCGTAGCCTGCGAACTGCAGGATGAGATCGAAAAGCTGGCCTGCTTTTTCCTTGGGGTGCTTGCGCTCGGCCGCGCCCTGCATGAAAAGGTCGCGCTGCTTAGCCATGGCTTCCGGGTCTTTTTTACCCATGGCGCGGCGCAGCAGGTCGGCACCACCCAGCGAGTAGCCCGCGATAGCCGAAGAAATCTGCATGACCTGCTCCTGGTAAACGATGACGCCGAGCGTCTCCTTGAGCAGGCCTTCGAGCTCGGGCAGCAGGTACTCGACGGCGCGGCGACCCCACTTGCGCTCGATGAAGTCGTCAATCATGCCGCCCTGGATCGGGCCCGGCCGGTAGAGCGCGTTGAGTGCCGTCAGGTCTTCCACGGTCGTCGGCTTGTAGCGCCGCAACACGTCGCGCATGCCACCCGATTCAAACTGAAAGACACCGCTGGTCAGCGCACGATGAAAAACTTTTTCGTATGTCTCCGGGTCGTCCAGCGCAATGGTTGCCATGTCCACCGTGTCGCCGCGATTGAGCTTGATGAGCTTCAAGCAGTCGTCGATGACGGTAAGCGTCGTCAGGCCCAGAAAGTCCATCTTCAGCAGGCCCATCTTCTCGACGGCCTTCATGTCGTACGCGGTGACGACTTCCTCGCTCTTCGCGCGCGTGACGGGGACGAGTTCGGTCAGCGGCTGCGGCGCAATCACCACGCCCGCCGCGTGCACACCCGCCCCCCGAACTAGGCCTTCCAGGCGCATCGCGGCGTCCAGCAGTTCCTTGATCGCAGGATTGGTTTCGTACGCCTGCTCCAGAGGCGGCGAATCCTTCAGCGCCTGTTCCAACGTGATGCCGATGGTCGTGGGTACCATCTTCGCAATACGATCGACCTCGCCGTACGGCATCTCCAGCGCGCGGCCGACATCCTTAATCGCCGCCTTGGCAGCCATGGTGTTGAAGGTGATGATCTGCGCGACGCGGTCTTTGCCGTACTTGCGGTTGACGTACTCGATGACCTCGATGCGGCGATTCATGCAGAAGTCGATATCGATATCGGGCATGCTGACGCGCTCTGGGTTCAGAAAGCGCTCGAACAGCAACTCGTTCTGCAGCGGGTCGATATCCGTGATCTCCATCACATATGCAACCAGCGAACCGGCGGCGGAACCACGGCCCGGGCCGACGGGAATGCTCTGCTCCCGTGCGTACCGGATAAAATCCCAAACGATCATGAAGTAGCCGGGAAACTTCATGGCTTTAATGCAATCAAGCTCGCGGTTCAGGCGCGCTTCGTAGTCGGCGCGGCTGTGCTTGATGAGTCCGCGACCTTCCAGATGGGTGATCGCCGTATTGAACCGCTTGCGCAGACCTTCGCGGCAGACATGTTCAAAATACGTATCGAGTGTCTGACCCGCGGGGACGTCAAAGTCCGGGAACGGATTATCGACTTTCTTGAGCTTTACGTTGCAGCGGTCGACGAACTGCATCGTCCGCGAGCACACCTCCTCGTGTCCCTGAAACGTCTGGCGCATCTCGTCCGCGGACTTGATGTAAAACTCCTGCGTGTCGAACTTGAACCGGTTCGGATCGTTCATCGACCCAGCCGTTTGAACGCACAGCAGAATCTCATGCGCGCGGCTGTCGTCGGCACCCACGTAGTGCGAGTCGTTCGTCGCGATCAGCGGGATGTCGAGTTCCTTTTCCATCCGGAAAAGCGCCTCGCAGACGGCCTTGTCCGGTTCCAGGCCATGGTCCTGGATCTCGAGGAAAAAATTGTTCTTTCCAAACATTTCGGAAAATACGCCGGCGGTCTTTTTCGCTTCCTCGTACTTCCCTTTCATCAGGTGCTGGTTCAACTCACCCGCAAGGCAGCCGCTGAAGCCGATCAGGCCTTCGGTATGCTTCGCAAGAAACGCCTTGGATACGCGTGGCTTGCGATAAAACCCGTGCAGCGATGCCTCGGATGTCAGGCGAACGAGATTACGATAGCCGATCTCGTTTTCTGCCAGGATCAGGAAGTGGTTGTAGCCGCCGGACATTTCGCGGTGGTCGTCGGTCTGCGACAGGTACAGCTCGCAGCCGAGGATGGGCTTGATGCCCTTCTTCTCCATCGCGTCGGCAAAGTGCACGGCACCGAACATATTGCCATGGTCGGTCATGGCCGCGGCCGTCTGGCCCAGATTTTTTACATGCGCAGCAAGCTTATCGACGTCGCAGGCACCGTCGAGCAGGCTGTAGTCGGTGTGGAGATGGAGGTGCGTGAACTCAGCGGCCATTCCTCAATTCTAGGCTTCTGCAGATGTGCTACACGGTGTGGGAAACCGGTAACGGAATGACCCTGGCGCACCTCACGACCGGCAGAAGCCGCGGCGCCGCGGGTGGCCATTAGGAAACGCAGACACGGAACGCACCTGCTTTATCGACAAGGTATCGCAGCAGGTGTTCTTTGACCGGACGCTGGATACTTCCGTGTCTCCGTACTCGTCAGAGGAAAAATCCGACGAACAACGCCAGCGATCACGTGTATACGGCAAAAGAAACTGTACCACCCTGAAGACGCTGGCGGGCTTCACCAGCATGGGCTATACGGCAATGGCGACAGCGTAATATGCCGATATTCTGAAAGACGGGTTCTGCAGGCCGCTGCGTTACAGGCCGGCGTACCAGTCGTATCCCAGTTTGGCCCAGTAATCGTCCGGCTTGGTGTCGGTGTAGCTGATCAGGCCGATGCGTTTGAGTTGCTTATACCCATACTTGATGGGCATGTGTAGGCGCAACGGTGCGCCATGCAGCGTGTTCAGCAGCTTGCCGCTCATCTCCGTTACCAGCAGGCTTTGCGGGTGGCGCGCCGCCTGCATACTGTACCCGGCGTAGTAGCTGCTATCCGGCGTCTCCATGTAGACGAAGCTCGGCTCGCGGCCGCTCACGCGCGCGGGTGGGTATGCCTCAATGAAGTCTCGCAGGCGATACCCGGACCATTGGGTGATCTGGCTCCAACCCTCCACACATTTGAACTCCGTCACGAGTTCCACCTTCGGCAGCGCCGCAAGGTCGGCAAGGTTCAGCAGCAACCCCGGCGTGCCGATGTCGAGCGAACTTGCAGATTCGCCGGCAAGGCTGTTCGTCAGGTGGCGCTTGTGGGTCAGTTGCTGCGTCATGCGGTTGAAGCGCGCGGCGATGTCGTCTGCCGGTGCTGCGGCCTTCTGTTCGGGAGAGGCTTCAGGGCCGGTGTGCCTTGCGTCTGGCGTTGCCGTTGCGCCGTTACTGGCCGGCTTGCCATCACCTGCGGGTGCGGTTGGCGGCGGTGCATTCGGCGAGGGCTTCTCCGCAGAGCCGGTCCCCTTGCTCTTCTGCTCTTTTGGTGGAGCTGCGACTTTGCCGTTGTCGCCCACATTGCCTGGCGCGCTCTTTACGTCGTTCAGTTGCGGCGTCGTTTTGGTTTCACCCAAGTATTTGTACTCCCACGCGGTCACGTCGGCCACGTAGTGCGGCGATGCTTTTGCGTTTTCCACGCCCGCCACCTGCAGCCGCCATCCGTCCGGCGCGAGGTCTTTTTCCAGACCGACCACACCGTTCAGCCGCAACTCCACGGCACGGCTGAGCGGGTATTCCGGTGCCATGCCGCGTTCACCGAACAGCGCCTGAGCGAGGCGCGCATTCACCAGCAGGCTACGCCGCAGTACCGCCTGCAACTGGCCGACTGCCGGGCTGCTGTCGATCCAGTGCCACGCACCATAGCCACCCGCCGCCGCCGCCGCTCCTAGCAGAAAGCTGCGCCGGGTACGTGCCGCCGATGCCGCCTTGACCTCCGCCGGATTGCCTGTCGCAAGCACCCGCGGCTCTCGTTCGCCCCATTGATTGCGCATCTCACGGTTCCGTGCATCACTCATGCCCCGCTGCTCCTGTGGGTTCTCCTGTAGCTGCATCCAGCGACTGGCCGTTTTGCACCGTCTGCAGCTCGTAGCCGCTCACCATTGAGCGAAAGTTGTTCCATCCCGCAAGCACCACCTGTGTGACATGGACGAGGAAGAACATGCAGAACCCTATGGTGAGCCAGAAGTGCAGCCAACGTGCCGTCTCGTACCCGCCCAGCAGCGTGGTCAGCCAGTGTGCCTGCGTCGGCTTGTAAATCGCCAGCCCGGTGATCAGCGCCGCGCCGCCCATGAACACCACGGCAGAGTAGGCGATGCGCTGTGCACCGTTGTACTTCCCCTGCGGCGGCATGCCCTGGCGGCGCGCAAATGGCAGATGCAGGTCATACGCCGTCACCAGCACGGCATCGCGAAAGGACTGCAGCCGAGGCCAAAGCACACGCCACTCACCGGAAATGCCAAGGTACACCACATAGGCAATGCCATTGGCGGCGAAAAGCCACATCGTTAAAAAGTGCCAGCCCATGCCCGTCGTCAACTGGAATGGAGCGTGCAGCCAAGTCCAGAATCCTTCGGGAAACAGACGAACCAGCGTCCACCGGCCAAGGCCGATGCGGTATACCTCATGCGGTTGCGTGTACGGCGGAATTGAGTCGGCCCAGTAGATCAGCAGCCCGCTCCAGATCATGATGGAGAGCAGAGGAAAATTAACCCAGTGCATCCACCGAATGGCGCGCGAATGCTTTTCGACGGCGCGAAGCTCATGATCCGTTGTTATCACGCTACAAGCCCCCTGATAGAGTACGAGTGTCACGCGCAGCGCGGATTGCAATTCGCCACGCCAGATGCCGATGCCCCCGATGATCTGGTTACGTGCCGCCTCATGCTTGACGATGCGGCAGACCGACACGGTGCCGAAATCCTCGTCGACCTCGGCCTCGACGAAGACCGCGGCATAGGTGTAGCTCTTGTACCCGTGCTGCTTTACCAGGTTGTACCGGCTTTATACAACTTTTGTGCAGCAGACTATGCTAGGCGCCTTCTTTATCCTGTGTGCTGAAGCATAGACCTGGGAGATGCCCCACCTCACGGTGGGGCCTTTTTTTACGAACGCAGCCATGTTCTCTGTTCATCAGCATTCCGGCGAGCGAATGAGGGTCCCGCTGAATGCTTAAGCGGCACTGAATGTTAGGTTGTAGATAACGTAACGTGGCGGGTATGCGCGTCCGCACCATTTTCCGTATAGGCCGTGTAAAAGATGCTGGCGTTCGACGTTTCCTTGTCGTCCGCAATCGGCAGGTTGCCTGCAGTTGCGAGGTAGGGCACGGCGCGTCTGCCAACCTGCAGATCGTCTTGGTTACAGCCGCCGTTTCCAGAAGAAGCGGCAGGGCCTTTTCAGCAGGCTTATCCCCAGCTTGTCTTCGGTATCGGGATTTAGATCGTAAGCCTGCGCGGCGCCGAGCAACGTCAGGCAGGCAAGAATGGCGACAGTCGGACGGCGCGGCAGCAACAACAAGGCAGAGCCTCGATCAAACGAAGGAACGCGTCATTTTCGCTCACATACCGGCGTGGCGCAAACCTGCACGCGAGATACCGTTTGGGATCCTTCCGGACGGACATCCATAGTTGCTTTTCATTCGTCCCATCTTGTGTTCCATGAAAGCCGCAGCCTGTCCACAGACGGGATGATCGAGGATAAGTATGAGCATTTCCAGGTGTGCCGCAGAGGCAGAAGCGGAGCGCGCCGAAGCAGTGGCAGCGCAGGACCAGCCAGATTGGGAAGTATCGCGCCGGCGTTTTCTGCAGGCGGCATCGGTATTGGGAGTTGGCCTGACCGCGGGCTTGGCCGACGCACAAACGACGGAACAGATCCGTGCCTCGCAGGCTGTTCTGCAACAGGTCACGTTGAAGATCAACGGCGAGATGCATAAGTTAAGTCTGGATACCCGCACCTCGCTGCTGGACGCCTTGCGCGAGCATCTGGGGATGACCGGATCGAAAAAAGGTTGCGACCATGGCCAGTGCGGTGCCTGTACCGTACTCGTGAACGGACGCCGCGTGAATAGCTGTCTGCTTCTTGCCTCCGCGGCCAGCGACGATGACATCACTACCATTGAGGGTCTGGCGCAGGGCGACACGCTTTCGCCGGTGCAGGAAGCCTTTCTGGAACACGATGGCTACCAGTGCGGCTACTGCACGCCGGGCCAGATCTGCAGCGCCACCGCGTTGCTGGAGGAAATGAAACGTGGCGATGCTTCCGTCG
>CBAAAH010000087.1:0-9708 GCA_964658865.1 uncultured Granulicella sp. | reverse complement strand
CGGGCCAGTTCCCCAGCACGGTCACCTACACGCCCAGCGCGACCACGAGCACTTCCAGTTCGACGACCACCACTTCAAGCCCCCTGGTCGCGGTCACCGATCCCCTCAGCTTTTTCTTCTACAACGTGAAGAACAATATCGGCGCAACCGTGAAGGACCTGGAAACCAAGAGCGTCCTCCAGATCCTGGCGGAACCCACGCTGACTACTATTAGCGGACTACCTGCCCGCTTTCTCTCCGGCGGTGAGTTCCCCGTCCCTGTCGTTCAGGGCGGCGTCGGTTCCACGAACGCGGTCACGATCGTCTTCCGGCCATACGGCGTCAAGGTCGACTTTACCCCGGTCGTCAACGCGGACGGTACCATTCACCTCAAGGTCGCGCCAGAGGTTAGCGCGCTCGACTACGCCAATTCCGTTACGGTCAGCGGCACCACCGTTCCCGCGCTCAGCACACGCCGCGCCGAAACCGAGGTCGAAATTAAAAACGGCCAAAGCTTCGTCCTCTCCGGCCTGCTGGACCGCCGTACCACCGACAACTTCAGCAAAACCCCCGGCATTGCCAGCGTGCCCATTCTCGGCCAGCTCTTCAAATCCAAAAGCCTCAGCCACTCTACCCTCGAGCTCATGGTCATTGTCACAGCCACTGTTGTCGACCCTCTCGCGGAAACGCCTCCCACCAGTGAGCCCGCGATGGTCGTGCCCAACATGGACGCGGACAAATTCGACCATGATATCCCTGGCCATTTTGCGAAGGGCGGCAAGACCGTTGCACCTCAAGGCGCACCACCGGCCATGTCTCCCATCACACCCATGTCCGAGGTGAAATCGAAAGCCGAAGGCAAGCCGGAAATTCTGAACATCGCAGCATTTCCGCAACAGGAGCAAGCGCAGAGCATGCTTCGTACCCTGCACCGCCGCGGCTACTATGCGCTGGTCGAGCGCAACAGCCATGACGACCTTTTCCACGTGCAGATGGGTCCATTCAAGACGCACGCGGAAGCCGTTTCACTCCGTACCGAGCTGGTAGACGCCGGCTACCAGGCGACCCTGCAGTAATCGCCGGAAAGGAACATGCCGTGCCCAACAGCAACTTAAATTCCGACACCCAGGCCGTCTTCTGCGTCTGCACCTCTGACGATGTGGTGCGCGTGGCCGCGGATTGCAGCAGCGACACCGACGGCTTCTTTTTTGCCGGGGCTTTTGCCGACTACATCACCGCAGAGAAGCGGCCGCATTTTCCACCCAGCATGAAGGCCGCCGCGGGCTGCGTCGCGCTGGTGGATTTCGACAAGGACCCGACACTCGCGCTGAAGTCGGTCGAGCGGCTGCGGCAGATCTTTCTCAAGCGCATCAGTATCGTCGCGGTCGGCACCGACGTGAATGCAAGCCTGTTGCTGCAGGCCATTCGCCTGGGCTGCGTGGAGTACCTGACCAAGCCGCTGCACCTGCCCGACCTGCGCAGCTCCCTCAAGCGATTCCAGGAAAACCTGGTGCTGTCCCAGCCGGCGCGCAACTCTACCGGCCGCGTCATGGCATTCTTCGGTGCAAAGGGTGGCGTGGGTTCCACCACGCTTGCGGTTCACCTGGCAGCGCACCTGGCCATTGCGCACGGCCGTAAAACGCTGATCATCGACCACAAGCACCAGCTCGGCCATGTGGCGCTGTACCTGGGTTTGAAGGACACGCGGTATCACTTCGACGAGTTATTGCAGAACGTCGACCGCCTAGACGCCGACCTGCTGAGCGGCTACGTATTGCACCACAGCAGTGGACTTGACGTGCTTGCCTCGCCCGACCGCTCCGCCAACTTTCGTGAGGGTACGCAGGAGGAGTTGGAACGTGTCATGGACTTTCTGCGGCGCGAGTACGACTTCGTCATCATCGACTCGTCGATCACCTATCAGGAAACCAAGATGTCGCTCATCGAGCAGGCGGACGACGTCTACCTCGTCTCCACCGCGGACGTTGCTTCCCTACGCGACCTAGTGCGCCTCGTCGACCATATCAGCCAGGCGCAGGGTGCGGACGAAAGGCTCAAGATCGTGATGAATCGCTCGACCTCGAACGAGTCCATCACGCCGGAACAAATCCGTAAGATTGTGCGTTTTCCTGTCGCGCATACCATTCCGAACAACTATTTCGAACTGTTGAAGTCCATCAATCTGGGAGAACCGATTCCGCCCGGCGGCAAGACCGGCTTCGACGTCGCCCTGGCACGCTGGACCGCGGAGATCGTCGGCATCAAGCCGGCTGAAGTTTCCACCCCGCCCGCCGAAAAGCAAAAGGTGCGTGGCAGACTTTCGTTCTGGCCGCGCGGCGGCATTTTTGCCCCGAACCCGGCGTAACGGCTACACGAACGATCGCAACCACGCACAGGGAGACCGGCAATGGCTGAGCAGCAACTCTTTATGAACACGCACGTGGGCGCACCGCAGCCCATGCAGGAGTTGCGCACCACCAGCACCACACTCTCGGAAGCCGCGCGCAACCAGTTGAAAACCGCGGTGCACAACGACCTGCTGAAGCGGCTTGACCTGCAGCGACTAAACGCCATGCAAGCGCAGGGCACGGAAGGCCGCGCACGCCTGCTGACCACCGTGTACAGTTTTGTGGGCGAGCAAGGCGTGCCGCTGAGCGCCGCCGACCGCGACAACGTGGCCAACGAAGTGCTGGATGAAATCTTCGGCCTGGGCCCGCTGGAACCGCTGCTGAACGATAACTCCGTCAACGACATTCTCGTCAACCGCTTCGATCAGGTGTACGTGGAGCGGCGCGGCATGCTGGAGAAGACAGGCATCACTTTCCGCGACAATGACCACCTGCTGCACATTATCGACAAGCTAGTTTCCGCTGTCGGCCGGCGCATCGATGAGTCCTCTCCGATGGTCGACGCACGGCTACTCGACGGGTCGCGCGTCAACGTCGTGATTCCGCCGCTCGCCATCGACGGCCCGTCTGTGTCGATTCGCCGCTTCAGCAAAACGCCCATGGGCATCGATGGCCTGCTACAGCACAAGGCGCTTACGCCACAGATGGTGCAGGTGCTGGAATGCGCGGTTCGTTCGCGGCTCAACATTGTGGTAAGCGGCGGTACCGGCGCCGGCAAAACCACGCTGCTCAACGTGTTGTCGACGTTCATCTCACCCGACGAACGCATCGTCACCATTGAGGATTCCGCCGAATTGCGCATCGCGCAGGAACACGTGGTGCGCCTGGAATGCCGGCCCGCCAACCTGGAAGGCAAGGGCGCGATCCGTCAGCGCGAACTCGTCATCAACGCGTTGCGCATGCGGCCCGACCGCATCATCTTGGGCGAGGTGCGAGGTGAAGAGGCCTTGGACATGCTGCAGGCCATGAACACCGGCCATGACGGATCGCTCACGACCGTGCACGCCAACACCCCGCGCGATGCCATCAGCCGCATTGAAACCATGTGCCTGATGGGCAATTTCGCCCTGCCAGACCGTGCCATTCGGGCGCAGATCGCGTCGGCCGTGCATATCGTCATCCAGGTCTCGCGCATGTCCGACGGATCGCGCCGCATCACCCACATCAGCGAAGTGACCGGCGTGCAGGGTGAAGTGCTCAGCATGCAGGACATCTTCGTCTTTGAAAAAACCGGCCTGGACAGCAACGGCAAGGTGCGCGGCCGGTTCATGCCCACCGGCGTCATTCCGCACTTTGCAGAACATGCAAAAGCCTGCGGATTTCCCATTCCGACGAACCTGTTTGCCGAACGGGTCGAGGTCTAGCCGCGTATGTTCCCTACCCTGATCTTCGCCGCGCTACTCGCCGTCTCCATCGGCGGCTTTGTCCTGTGGACGCGGCCCTCGCACGATGCCGAGACCCTGAAGGCGCGCCTGGACGACCTCTACAATGCCCGGCCTGAATCGGACGAGACTTCGGCGGCACTCGGCATTGCGGCAAACACTGGCAACGCCGGGGCTGCGCTGCAGCGCGCTCTGCGGCACAACGCGTTCAACAGCCTGCATACCCTGCTCGCGCAATCGCAAAGTACGCTTACGCCGGTGGCCTTTCTGCTGCGCAGTGCCGTATCCGCCGTCGCGTTTGCTTTCGTGGCGGGCCTCGGCGTCGCGCTGTTGCCGGTCAAGCTGGCCGCGGGAGCCTTCGGCGCGGTGCTGCCGATGCTTTGGCTGCGCCATCGCCGCAACCGGCGGCTGCGGCAATTTGAAGAGGACCTGCCCGACGCGGCCGATCTGATGGCACGCGCGCTGCGTGCCGGCCACTCCGTCCAACAGGCGCTGGAACTGATCGCGGACGGCAGCAAAGGTCCAATCGCCGACGAGTTTCGTCAACTGCACCAGGAGCAGAAGTTCGGCGTACCGCTGAAGGAAGCGCTGCGTGCGCTCGCCGCGCGCGTGCCCTCGGCAGACCTGCAGTTCCTCGTGATCGCGATCGTCGTTCAAAAGGAAACCGGTGGCGACCTCATCGAAATTCTCGACCGCACCACCTACGTCATTCGCGAGCGCCTGCGCGTGGGCCGCGAAGTAATGACCTACACCGCGCAAGGCCGGCTCACCGGGTGGAGTCTGTCGGCGCTTCCCGTCGTTCTGCTCGCATTGACGGCCATTATTACGCCAGCGTACAGCACGGTGCTGTTCCACGACCCGGCCGGACAGATGTTGCTGATGACGGCGGCGGGCCTCATCGTCACCGGATCGCTCATTATTCGCCGTGTTGTCAAGGTGGAGGTTTAAGCCATGCTGCTTCTGCTTGCCGGTCTGCTGACCGTTGTGTTCGGCGGCTGCAGCGTCGTTCTTCTGCTGCAACCAGAGTCCTCGCTCGTTCCGCAGGAAAGACTGCAGCAGCTTACCCGCGCGGAGCTCGACCTGAGCAGCCGCGGGCCGTCGTTGCGAGACCACCTGGTTTCGTTCGCCGGTGCCATTCGCGGCCGGTTTTCGCGCAGTGACACCTCCATGTTGCGGCTTCGGCTGCAGCGTGCCGGTCTCGGCGCCGACTACCACGCCGACCTGTACCTGTCCGCGCGGCTCATCGGTCCGCTTGCAGCGTTCGCCATTGCCGCCCTTTTGCCGGGATCGTTGCTGCTTTGGGGCACCCTGTTACCGTTCATGGCATTTCTGCTGCCGAGCCTGGTGCTTCGTACCCGTATCGATCAACGCAAGAAAGCGATTGCGCGCGGCATGTCCGACATGCTCGATCTGCTGGTCATCTGCGTGGAAGCCGGTCTCGGCCTGGACCAGGCGGTATTGCGCGTTGCGGAAGAGCTTTCGCTCACCCACCCTGCACTGCACGAGGAATTGCTGCGGATCAACCGCGAACAGCGCGCCGGCAAGCCCCGGAACGACGCATGGACCGACGCCATGGAACGCATGGACGTGGCGGAGATGACAGCCTTCACCAACATGGCCATGCAGGCCGAACGCTTCGGCACACCTATCGCGCGCGCTCTGGGCGATTACGCCAACAACGTCCGCGTCACCCGCATCCAGATCGCGGAAGAAAAAGCCGCCAAGACAACCATCAAGATCATTTTCCCGCTGGCGCTATTCATCTTTCCAAGCATCTTTATCGTGCTTTTAGGGCCCGCCGTGCTCACCATTATGCGCAACTTCTAACACGCGTTCAGTCACGAACAGAGGTTCCCCATGCGACGGTGTACCCTGCACAACCGGCGGACCAAACAGCCGCTCTGCATCCATGTTCGGATCGCCAGTAACTTCATCACCCGCATGGTCGGCCTACTCGCAACACGCGATCTGCCGCCGAACCACGGCCTCTGGATCAAGCCTTCCAACAGCATTCACACACTGGGCATGCGTTTCGCCATCGACGTGGTGGCGCTGGACCGCGAGGGCACCGTGCTCAGGTTTGTGGAAGCGGTAAAGCCGTGGCGCATCGTGGCCATGCCGCGCCACACACGCAGCGTGTTGGAGCTACCCGCCGGCCACCTGCGACAACATCCCCTTACGATCGGGGATGTCGCGATTCCGGTCTACAGCGAAGCCGGCTCAAAGCAAATGAAAAAGCGGCAGAGTCACGGATCTTCCGTACACCCTGCCGCTGACTCATCCCTGATTCACTGATCTACTGTCGGCCAAAGCGGTACACGAGACCGCCATTTACACCCAGATTGTTCTGCACCGTCGATCCAAACGTCGTGCCGACATAGGTCGGTTGCACGCGAAATGCCAAGTTGTTGTAGAGGTTGTAATCGAAGTTCGCGCTGACCGTAAAGGTCGGGTTATAGTTCGAGTCCTTCCACATGCCCAGGTCCTGCGAGGGCAGACCCTTTGCATCGCCGCCGAACTTGCTCAGTGTCACGCCGCCCGTGCCCGCAAAGGACACCGAGTACTTCTCCGTACCGATGTAGCGGTACTGCACGCCACCGGTAAAGTTGTACTCGCTGATGTTCGGGCGAAAGACGTTGTTCTGCGAAAGCGTGTTCGGGATCTTTGCCGTGCCGTACGCGCCGCGCACGTCGGCCACCACGCCCCAGTGCGGATTCCACTGGCGCACCGCGCTCATCGTAAACGTGACTTCACTGCTTTTTTGCAGGTACTGGCCCGTGCGAAAACGCAGGTATCCACCACCGCCGGCAACCTCCCAGCGATGCGAGTACGCATCCTGAATATTGCGCGCGATGCGTGCCTGCCGGTTGCTGTTGCGGCGGCGACTACGACTTACCGTCACAGGCGAAGCCGTTGCGGCCGGCTGAACTGCGGGCACCTGTGCAGCGGGCGCGGAAGACGAACTCGCCTGCGCAAACAGGCTGTTTCCCGTCTGCAACAGACCCGCAGACAATACCATCGATACGGCGAGGGCAGGAACACGGCACCCGGCCGGCATAACAAAACGGAACATCAACCAATACTCCCAAAAACGGCTGCGGGACTGCTACGGTCGAGACTGCAGAAAGCCGCTACCCCATTAGAACACCCGCGGCCCTGCCCAGCCGCCGCGAAACACAATCTCGTCACCTTCCCGCCCGCAACACGCTCGCCCGCACAAGGAGATCGCCCCATGCCCAAACCCTCCAACTACAGCGGCGGCAGCAGTTCCGCGCGCAGAAAACCTGCCGTGCGCGGTGGAAAATCCCGCTCAAGCGGCCGCGGCTCCGGCACGGGTGCGGCGAAACTGCTCCTCGGCGTCGCGATCGGAGTTGTGCTCAGCGCAGTGAGCGCGGCGTCTTACTTCTATTTTGGCCATCCAGCGGTCGCCGTAACCGACAAACCGGCCATCTGGGAGCACCTGACCGCCACCGTTTCACTGCATCGCCGGGTTGAGGCTGAAGCGAAACAGCCGCCGTTTTCAGCATCGGAAGACGGATTCGAAGCCGCCGCAAAGATTTATCGAACCCAGTGCGCCCAGTGCCACGGCGCACCCGGCCACGAGTCGCAACTGGGGCGCGGCATGCTGCCCCGGGCACAGCAGTTTTTCGGCCGCGACAGCAAAGCCACCGCTGCCAAACCCGCCGGCCAGATCTTCTGGGTCACCAACTACGGTGTGCGCCGCTCCGGCATGCCGGCCTACGCGCGCACCCTCGCCAATGCCGACCTCTGGAATCTCGCGCTGCTGCTGCACAGCGCCGACCAGGAACTGCCGGACCCGGTGAAAAATCTGCTGGCACCGACGATTCCGTCCACCGCGCCGACGGCTGCAGCACCGTCACGCTGAAGCATCGCGCCACGTGGCTTCAGCCAACAGGAGCCAAGCGTAGCTCTCGATCCAGTGGATGCTTTCCATCACAGCAAATACCGCCAGGATGGGAGAAGTCGATGCAGGATGCGGGCGTTCGCGTGTTGCGCCTGCCCAAAAAACGGCGACAATAGGCACAGGCCGTTTTCGTATGCACGTCGTTACCCACCTTTCCGCCGCAATGCTTGCCCTTCCTCTTCCACCGGCAGCCCGGCTTTCCTCCACGTTCTTCCACTTCTTCGAGATCACGGCCATCGTGCTGGGTGCGCTGGGTGGCGGCCTCTCCGCGCGCCGCGACCGCCGCTCGCGTTTCGACTTTACCGGCATTCTCGGCCTAGGACTCATCTCGGGCGTGGGCGGCGGCATTACGCGCGACATCCTGCTGGGCGACGGGCCTCCTCTTTCGCTGCTGCATCCCTCCTACCTGGCCTATGCCATGCTGGGCGCGACGCTGTCGCTGCTGGTGGGCAAATCCATTGGCCCGCGCACGCTGTCGTTCATGAATGTGGTTGACGCACTGGCCCTCGGCTTCTTTACCGTCGCCGGATGCACCCGCGCCATGAACGCCGGTCTACACTTTTTGCCGGCCATGCTGCTGGGCGTACTGACGGCGGTAGGCGGCGGATCGTTGCGTGACCTGTTCTCGGGCCAGTCGCCGCAGGTGTTTCAGGAAGGTGAGTTGTACGCGCTGGTGTCTGCGCTTTCCGCAATGCTCTTTCTCGGTGTGCAGCACCTGGGTGTGCCGGTCAATCGCGCCGCGATCATCGGCACGCTGACCGGCTTCTGCGTGCGCATGATGGCTGTGCGTTTCGGCTGGCGCACCCATTTCGTCGGCCACCTTTCGGACCCCACACTCTCCATAATTGTGGTTGAAGAGCGTCCTAACTCCGGGATAACCCCAAAAAAGTAAGTGCGAGTCGATTTCTTTCGGGCCTAGAAAGAAAACTTCCCTATCGTCTACCGCCGATTGCCGCCAAATCGCCCTGAATTCGGTGCTTGCCAAAGGTTTACACGACGGCATAGTATTCGCTTCGCGATCCGATTAGTCCATAGTTTGCATTTAGGACGAGCCAGACCGCCTGCGTCCCACAGGTAGTCCATTCGCAGCGTTCGGCAAAAGACCGGGCGCGCACTGAAACGGAGCAAGACCATGTCCTGGTACGCCTACTGCATCACCGAACGCAGCGCCTTCCCCGAATTGCTGCGTCACCGTCGTCCCATGCCCTTTGAAGGCGTTACCGGTTTGTTCGGCAACCAGACCTTCCTTTTCCCCGCCAGCGATCTCGCCATCGTCGTTTCCGAACACACGCCCGAAGATGCTGCCCGCATGGATGCGCAGTGCCAGCGCGACCACGCCCGCGTCATCGCCGATTGCTTTCGCAACTCTACCGTTCTGCCTTTCCGCTTCGGCACCACCTTTGAGGATGACGACGCGCTACGCCGTTCCGTTCGCAGCAACCACCGCCACTTCTCGGCCAATGTGGAGCGCCTGCGCGGCAAAGCCGAGATGCACCTGAAAGTGCTGGTGGATGACAACTGCGTCATCACCGGCGGCAAGGTATTGTCGAACACCGTCGGCAAGGAATACCTGAGCAGCCTGCGTGAAAACGCCAGCGCCCAACGCGAACGCCAGAGCAAGGCGCGCGCCCTGTCGTTGCAGATGCATCGCATGTTTCTGCCGCTGGCTGAAGAAATTACGTGCAAACGTGCCGGCGAAGGCAAAATGTTGCTGGACATTGCGCATCTCATCGACGGTAAGTGCGTGGAGCGATACCAGAACAAGTACAGTTCCGCCACAACCGCCATGAAGGACTGCCGCATGCAGCTTTCAGGCCCGTGGCCGCCCTATCACTTCGTGCACCGAAATCACCCGGCGCACACCCCGGCCAACTAGCGTTGGCTCCTTAACACCCTGCACTGAACGCACCGAGGCCCGCTCCCACGAGCGGGCCTCGATACGTTCGTGTCCGCCCTGCTGACTCGAACGTATCCACGTTTCACTCCCGCGATCCCGGTGACTAAGCCCGCGATC
>CBAAAH010000086.1:0-9727 GCA_964658865.1 uncultured Granulicella sp. | reverse complement strand
CTTCACCAAGCTTTGTTCGCTTCACCAAGCTGAGTTGAGCCTGGCTGCGTCACCTTTTTGTGGGTGGCGCAGTCTATGTTTTTAGGAGTGTTTGCGATGCTGATGACGTCGAGCGCGGTGGAAAAGCGGGAGCCGATGAGCCGGCGCGCACTGATTGTAGGCGGGGCAACGCTGGCGACGGCGGGGCTGTTTTTTGCCGCGCATCATCCGCTGGACGTGGCACGGGCAGCGACGCTGCGTGGCGGGCGGATGCCGGCCACGGTAAGGATTGCGACCTTTGCCCCAGATGGGACGAAGCTCGGCGTGGCCGATGAACCGACGGTGCAGAAGCCGGACGAGGAGTGGCAGAAGCAGCTTTCGCCGCTGAGCTATAACGTGACGCGGCACAGCGACACGGAACCGGCGTTCACCAGCACCATGGTGGACGAGCACCGGACAGGTTTGTTCCGTTGCATTTGCTGCGATACCGCGCTGTTTTCATCGACGACGAAGTTCGATTCCGGCACGGGATGGCCGAGCTTCTGGCAGCCGATCGCGCGGGAAAATGTGACAGAAACGAAGGACGGCAGCTTTGGCATGGAGCGCACGGCGGTGAGTTGCCGTCGATGCGACGCGCACCTGGGACACGTGTTCGATGATGGGCCTCGGCCGACCGGCGAGCGGTACTGCATGAATGCGGCTTCGCTGAAGTTTGTGGCGAAAAGCTAGCAGGGCTATATTCCCTGTCTCAAAATGCAAGACAGGGCCACCGGAAGTTCTCGCGCTACTTTTTCCCTTCGATTGCCTTCACCGTCTGGTCGCTTTCGACGTTGAATAAATGACACGCGAGCACATCGGAGCGGAAGTTTGCGGACGGGTGAAAGAAGAGGCCGAGGCGGGCGTCTCCGCTGCCGTAAAGGGTTTTCGCCAGCCACACGCCATCGCTTTGCGGCGCAAAGACTGCGTGCAGAAGGAAACCCCGGTGCACGTTGGCGACCAGGCCTCCACCGATCTTCACATCGCGTACACCGGTGACGTTGATGTCCTGCACATGCCCGGTTTCCTCGTCGATGGACAAGGTGCCGCGCATGGCCGCGATGATCTTCTGCGCCATGTCCGAGGACTTGCGATCGGGGTCGTCGACCACATCGAAGACGATAGTGGGTCGTCCGGAGACCGGAACGCGGCGCGGGTTGGCAAGCTTTGCCATGCGCAGAAAGTTGCCGGAGGAGAACGTGTCGGCCTCGCGGTTCTGCTTTTTGGCGGCTTTTTCGGCGGCTTCAATCTCCTTGCGCACGCGTTCGTCCTGCTTCTTCTGGTCACCCACGCTTAGGGGTTTGCCATCGTGCAGGACCTCGCGCAGGATAGGGCGGCCGTTGTAAAAAAAGAAGTCCTGGTCGATGGCCGTGACCTTTTTCACGCGGCCCTTGCCGTCCAGGTCATGTTGCACCTGGTGCTCGCGGCACTCGTACTTTTCGCGCTGGTCGGCGGTGCGGGCGTAGGTGGCAAGGGCACGGGAGCGCAGTTCCTCCGGCTTTGGCATGGGCTTTTCTTGTGCCTCGGCAAACGGCCCAAAACACAACAGCAGCGCAAACAAGCGGAAAGCGCTCTGCCGTAAGATACCGTCGCTGCAAGCCGCCAGATTGGAACGTCGCATGTGTGCCGATGGTCGCACACGCGAGGTCGGCGCGCCAGAGTGGACGCGGAAGACCGTTGCATGGCAGGGACAGGGGCGTTCGCTGAAAGCGTCGCATCTGAAGCTCTGCAGGCAACCTGCACCCCAGCCCCGTTCCACGCGCCTCACACGTCGGTATACTGGACTCACTCATGAAGATCGTTCTCGCGGAAAAAGTCTCCCCTGCTACGCTGGCCGTCTTTCAACAGGAACCGTCATGGACGGTCGTGACCCCCGACCAGATCAAAAACGGTTTGGAAGCCGAACTGGCCGACGCGGACGCACTGGTCGTGCGCAGTGCCGTGCAGGTAACGGCGGCGCTACTGGAGCATGCGCCGAAGCTGCGCGTGATTGGACGCGCGGGTGTGGGCGTCGACAACATCGACGCTCCGGCGGCGACCCACCGCGGCATCGTGGTGATGAACACGCCGGGAGCGAACGCCGTTGCGGTGGCAGAGCTGACGCTTGGGCTGATGATCACGATGGCCCGCGGCATTCCGCGGGCGAACGCAACCATGCACGCGGGCAAGTGGGAGAAGAAAAGCCTGCAGGGCACGGAACTGCGCGGCAAGACCTTCGGCATCGTGGGCCTGGGCCGCATCGGGATTGAGGTGGCGCGACGGGCGAGCGCGTTCGGCATGAACCTGATCGCGTTCGATCCATTTGTGGCGCCGGTCATTGCACGAGAAAACGGCGTGGCCTTGGTCAGCATCGACCAGATTTTCTCGGAGTCGGACTACCTTTCGCTGCACGTGGGCCTCACACCGCAGACCGAAGGCTTCATCAACCAGCACAGCATCGGGATTATGAAAAAGGGCGTGCGCATTGTGAACTGCGCGCGCGGAGAACTGATCAACGATGCAGCTCTGATCGAAGGGTTGAAGAGCGGCAAGGTGGGCGGCGCGGCGCTGGACGTGTTTACCGTGGAGCCGCTGAAGGATTCTCCGTATTGCGGGCTGGACAATGTCATCCTGACGCCTCACCTGGGCGGTTCGACGGACGAGGCGCAGGAGGCCATCGGCATCCAGTTGGCGCAGCAGGTGAGTGCATACCTGAAGAACGGCGTGGTGCAGAATGCGGTGAACGTGCCGTCGCTCAGCCGTGAAGAATACGTCGAAGTTGCCCCGTATGTTGATCTTGCGGAACGGCTGGGCGTGTTCCTGTCCCATGCGACGCCGGGAAATCTCGAGAACATGGAGATCGCGTACGCCGGCCGGCTGGCCACCAGCAAGACCGACATGATTCGCAATGCGCTGATCGCTGGCGTGCTGAAGGACACGGAGCAGGTGAACCACATCAACGCCTCATCCGTGGCGCAGGAGCGCGGCATTCGCATCCAGGAAGACCGCAAGGAATTCGCCAGCGGCGGGGCGGGTTCGGTGCTGAAACTGGTGCTGCATTCCGCGGAAGGCGATGTGCGTGCGAGCGCGACGGTGCTGCACGGCAACTCGCCGCGGCTGCTCAGCCTGGATGGCATCGACATTGAAGCTCCGCTTACCGGAACGCTCGTTGTCCTGCGCAATCACGATGTTCCCGGCGTGGTGGGCCGCATCGGCACCGTGCTTGGCGAGCACGGCATCAACATTGCCAACTTTGCGCTGGGCCGCAGCACGCGGTCGCAGCGGGTACCGCAGGGCCAGGCGCTAGCGGTGCTGCAGGTTGATCCGCGCACGCCGACACGCGCGGTGAACGCCGCCGTAGAAGCCCTGCGCAAGGTAGAAGCCATCGCCAGCGTGCGGCTGGTGGAGTTGAACCGGCCTGAGGCGCAGACGCAGGCGTAACGTGGTTGCCGGTTTTCGTTGTTGCTGTTCGTCGTTTGAAGTGAGAGATCGTTATGCCCCTGTATGAGTACCGCTGCACTGCCTGCGACCGTTTGACGGAAAAACGACAGAAGTTTTCAGACCCGGAGATTACCGACTGCCCGCACTGCAACGGCAAGCTGGAGCGCACCATTACCGCGCCGGCCATCCAGTTCAAAGGCGGCGGCTGGTACGCGGACGGTTACGGCAGCAAAAAACCCGCGGCGAGTGGATCGGCTGAGAGCGGCAATCCGTCTTCCGACAGCAAGGGTACGGATGCGGCAAAACCCGCAGCGAATGGGGATTCATCCGCGAGCGCGGCTGCTCCTGCAAGCGTCAGCGCGGCACCCACTTCGACTCCCACCAGCGGCAGTTCCAGTACGACCTAAACGCCCTACTCTACGAAACAAGTACCGGAACACGGGTCGCGACGATGCGGCCCTACGCCATGGTGCGGCAGCGTTATAGGCTACTTCTTTTTGGAGTCGTTCGGATTTGGCGGGACTTTCTTGCCGGCGCGGCGGGCTTCGGCGAGACCGATGGCAATGGCCTGCTTTGGGTTCGTGACGAGCTTGTTGCTTTTACCGATGTGCAGCTTGCCCTCGTGCATCTCGTGCAGTTCTTCGCCGACCTGTGCGCTAGCGGCAGAAGAGTATTTGCGGGTGGACTTCGTTGCTGTCGTCTTTGTTGCGGCGCTCTTTGCTGCGGGGGACTTTGCTGCTGTTTTAGTGGCCATCGGACACTCCTGTGCGAGATAGATGCGGATACGAGGAGTGGCGCGGCACGATCGTTGCGGCTGAACACTGCAAACGGATGTAGCGCTTTGTTTCAGGACCCGTCGCATCACAGCCCGGGTACTCGCTTGCGTTGAACGCGAGTGCACCGCGTTCCTCTGGATCAGACATTACGACGACGAGAGCGCATCAGGACGAGCACGAAGACTGTGCCGAAGGCGAGGCCTAGATAGGAAAGCGGCCGACCAAGGCCGTGGATGCCGTCGAGACGCCCGGCGCGGAAGGCCTCGTCCGTACGTTCGATGTCGGCGCGCAGGCCAGGAACGGTGAGTTTGGCGTAGTCGGTGGTGGGTAGCGAGCCGAAGATACGTTCGGGTGCGGGTGACTTGCCGAGGGTATCTTTCGGGATCGCATCCATGAGTTGGAAGACTTCCTCGTCGGGCTGGTCGTGGAAGTACTTTGTTTGTGCGGTGTTGGGATAAATGGTAGAGGTGCCGGTCATGTGCTGCTCGATGGCGGCGACCACATCCTGGCAGACGCCGAGCGTGTAATAACCGCCGAAGGGCATGTGCGGGTGCGCCAGGTGAAGGTAGGCGTAAGCGCGCAGGAGGGAACCGGTGAGGCGGGTGACCTCGACGGCATCTGCGTCGTGGTACTCGTGCGCACGGCGTCCCATGACCCAGGGTTGATTCAATTCGTCGTTGGTGCGGAACTCCGCGCGGCCGTCGATGCCGAAGTAGAACGTCACGTCGGCGTTGATCTTCGGCCCGCTGACGATCCACTCGTACTCCGCGTGCGCGACCGGGGTGAGCAGCTTGCGGCGGCCCTTCCACCAGTGGTCCGCCGGGACTTTCAGGCCGGTATCGAGAAAGAACGGCATCTCGACGTCCTGACCGTTGTAGTGAAAGTGGCCGAAGTTGGCGAAGTAGCGCGCGTCCGCCACGGTAACGGTATGGCCGGACTGCTGCAGCGCAGCGATGAGTTGTTGCGGGGTTTCCGCCTGCTGGCCGTTAATCTCCGCAACGAAGGTGGCGGTGGGCTTACCGTTGGGCATGAATCCGTTCAACGAGAGGCGATTCAGGACTTCTGCCAGGCGGACGCTTTCGCTGTGCAGCGGCGCGAGCCTGGGGTCGGGGCCGTCGCCACGCATCACTTTGTCGCCGAGCGGGGTCTGGTCGAGCTTAAAACCGGGTTCAGTGGAGGGCTTATCGAGCGAGATGGATGCGGGTGTGTCGAGCGCGTAGCTGCCGAGCGTGACCTTCAGAACGTCGCCGGTGGGCACGGTTCCCTGCTGCTTTTTCAGCAGGTCTTCGCCAACATGGACGGTCTTCGTTACACGCTCGATCGTCCATCCGGGAAAGCGATCGAGTCCCTGCCAGTCCCTGCCGAGAATGAGCTTGCGGAAGAGGTCGAACAGTTGCGGCGTGAACGCGGCCCCCGAGCCACCCTTGTTGATCTGCTGCAGCAGCGATTCGGTAAAGCCGGGCTGGGCCGACAATTCGCTCATCATGCGCGAGAGCATGACGGTATTGGGCGGCATGGCTCCCATACCGCTGCGGATGCGGTCGGTGTTGCCGGCGCGGGTGGCGCACGCGGCCAGAAGCAACAGCGGAGAAAGCCGGAGGAGATGAAGTGCGCGCCGCATGGGGAAGTAGATGCAGGTCACCGTGCGAATGTCGCGTGGAGGAAAGAAACGGCCGGGTGTGCGTTCGATGATGAGTCCTGCCTCAAAAGCGCAACACGGGTACCCGAATTCATTGTCATCAGGCAGCGGTGAGTTTTTTCAGGACCAGTTCGTTGAGCAACGCCGGGTTGGCCTGGCCTTTGCTCAGGCGCATGACCTGGCCGACGAAGAACGCGGACACGGTCGTCTTTCCGCCCTTGAACTGCTCCACCTGCTTGGGGTTCGCGGTGATGATTTCGTCGATCATGGTTTCCAGCGCGCCGGTGTCGGAGATCTGCTCGGGTTTTTCGCGGTCGTAGACGGTTGAGAAATCTTCCGAGTTGGCGAAGGCGGTATCGAAGAGGCCCTTGAGCTGTTTGCTGGAGAGTTTGCCGTCCTCCAGCAGGTCCGACGCCTGCACGAGGCCGGCCATACTGATGGGGGATTGATCGAGCGTGAGGCCTGCGGCGTTGAGGCGGCCCATGGTTTCCGCAAGCAGCAGGTTGGCGAGACGCTTGGGGGATTTCGCCTGTTTTGCGGCGGCTTCGAAGGTGTCGGCGAAAGTGCGGCTTGCCGCGATGGTGGCGGCGTCCTGCTCCGAGAGGGCGTACTGCTCTTGCAAGCGCTTGCGGCGCTTTTCGGGGAGTTCCGGCATGGCGGCGAGAATGCGGTCGCGCCACGCGTCGTCGACGGTGAGCGCAGGCAGGTCGGGCTCGGGAAAGTAGCGGTAGTCGTGCGCGGCTTCCTTGCTGCGCATGCTGTAGGTGCGACCCTCGGCGGCGTTGTAGAGGCGCGATTCCTGCTGCACGCGGCCGCCGGACTCCACGACGTCGATCTGCCGCTCGATCTCATACTCGATGGCCGAGCGAATGTAGCGGAAGCTGTTGACGTTCTTAACCTCGGCCTTGGTACCGAACTCCTTCGCGTCCTTGCGCATGACGGAGACATTCGCGTCGCAGCGCAAGGAGCCTTCCTCCATGTTGCAGTCGGAAACACCGGTATAGAGAAGAATTTCCTTCAACCGGGTGAGGTACTCGTAGGCTTCATCCGCCGTGCGCAGGTCGGGCTCACTGACGATTTCGATCAGCGGCGTGCCGCAGCGGTTCAGGTCGATGTAGGTGCGCGTGCTGCTGTCCGCGAAGCCGTCGTGGATCGACTTGCCTGCGTCCTCTTCCATGTGCAGGCGGGTGATGCCGATTTTGCGCACGCCGCCACCAGAACCGGGAAAGTCGGACGGCACAATGAGGAAACCGTTCTCCGCCAGCGGCTTGTCGAACTGGCTGATCTGGTAGCCCTTGGGCGAGTCTGGATAGAAGTAGTTCTTGCGCGCAAAGACGCTGGTCGTATTGATGGTGCAGCCGATGGCCGCGGCGGCAAGCGTGGCGAACTCCACCGCTTGGCGGTTGAGCACGGGCAGCGCACCGGGCAGGCCCAGGCACACGGGGCAGGCATGCGTGTTGGGGTCGCCCCCGTAGCGGTTCACGCAGCCGCAAAAGGCCTTGGTGTCGGTAAGCAGTTGCACGTGCACTTCAAGCCCGATGACGGGCTGATACTTGTCGCGGATTTCGGGCGAGATCATGGACATCGTCTTCGATTTTAGCCGACGCTACAGGCTGCGCCCACTCCCGGCCAATCCGCGTAGGGAAAAGACGAATGGTTCGCGTATGCGGGGAATGTGACGTGCACGGCCTGCGGCTGTATTGCTTTCAAACAACTCTCCTCGTCTGGGGATAAGTTACTTGCACCGACCCGCCTTCGTGGTGTATCCCTTCGGCATACGCGACTTTTCTGCGTTGTTCTGTCTGGTTTCGCTTGACTCGTATATCCCTCCGCCTAAGCACGATCCGGGGTGACGAGATGTTTTACTGGAGTGCCTTTCATGGTCGATGCTGCCGCATTTCCCGCTCTTCCGTTGCGCAGAAAGCCCGCCTTGCGAGCAGTTGCACTTGCCGCCATGGCACTGTGTGCGATGCCGCTGTTTGCCGCGAAAGACCAGGTTCCCGACTGGGTGAAGCAGGCGACCACGCAGACGCTGCCCAGTTATCCCGCGCGCACCGACGCCGTGGTGCTGCTGGACGAGCATACCTATACCATCGCCGCGGACGGCGGAAAAACCGAGCATGTACGCCGCGTGGTGAAGGTGCTGCGACCGCAGGGACGCGAGTACGGCCAGCTTGCGGCGACGTTTTCCGATTCGGAAAAGCTGAAGTCCATGCACCTGTGGAGCATCGGCGCGGACGGCCACGAGTACGCCGTGCGCGACAACGAGATGAGCGACCACGGCTATGGCGAGGGCTTCATCCTGTACAGCGACGACAAGTTTCGCAGTGCGGCAATGCCTGCGCTGGGTCCGGGCTCCATCTCGGCGGTGGAATACGAGCTGCAGGGACGGCCGTATGAAAACGACATTCTCTGGATTCCGGACGAGCCGATTCCCGTCGCGACGAAGCGGCTGACGCTTGTTCTGCCGCCAGGCTACACATACAAAGCCGCATGGAAGGACAAGCGGACGACCGCGCCGGTGAATCTGGAAAACGGACGGACGCTGTGGGAGGTGGAGAACCTGCCACCCATCAAGCTGGAAGATGTGGAGATGGCGCCGGGCGAGCTGAGCCTGGCATCGCGGCTCGACGTGTTTTATACCGGCCCTGGACAGGTGATTCCGAAGACGGCGATGCGCGGCGACTGGCAGGACATCGGCCTGTGGTACGAGTCGCTGGCGCAGGGCCGCAACGCGCCGGATGCGGCGATCACCGCAAAGGCGCGCGAACTGGTGCAGGACAAGACGGAGTTTCGCGCGCGCGTGGAAGCGATCGCGACGTTCGTGCAGCAGCAGATTCGATATGTGGCGATCGAGGTGGGCGTGGGCGGCCACCAGCCACACGCGGCGACCGACATCTATCGCACGCTGAGCGGCGACTGCAAGGACAAGGCCACGCTGATGAGCGCCATGCTGCAGGCGGTCGGCATTCACAGCACGTGGGTCATGGTGGATACGCATCGCGGCGTGATCGATGGAGGAGCGCCATCGATCATCGGCAACCACATGATCGGCGCAATCGAACTGCCGCCGGACTACAAGCCCACCGCAATGTACAGCGTGGTGACGACCGCGCACGGCAAGCGGTGGCTGTTGTTCGACCCCACGTGGGAGAAGACGCCGTTCGGCCAGATCGAGCGCGAACTGCAGGGCAGCGACGCGTTGCTGGTGGACGGCGCGGACTCGACGGTGATCCGCATTCCCGTGCTGAAGCCGGAGCAGAACCACGTAGAGCGCGACGAGAAGTTTGCGCTGGCATCAAACGGCGACATGACCGGCTCGGTACATGAGACGCGCGGCGGCGACATCGCCCGCGAGCGGCGCTACCTGTTTACCGACGAGGACTCCAGGCACCAGCAAAAGTTCTTCGACCGCCTGATGGCACACGACTTGGTGAGCTTTGAGTTGACCGGCCTGAAGACGGCGAACGTGCGCGACCTGGACAAGGACCTGCAAATCGACTACACCCTGAAGGCCGAGCACGCTGCGCAGGAGGCAGGACCGTTGCTGATGGTGAGGCCACGCGCCGTCGGTTCGGACAGCTTTGCCGTGGATCGTGCGGAGAGCGGAAAGACGCGTTCGGTGGCGATTGAAATCGGTCCGACGCGCGAGGTGCACGATGTGTGCGAGATCACGCTGCCGACCGGGTTCACTGCGGACGAGTTGCCGCCGCCGGTGTCCGTCGACATGGGATTTGCCGCATATCGCAGCAAGGTGACGGCTACTGCCGGTGTGCTGCGATATGAGCGCACCTTTACCGTGCGCGAGGTGACGCTGCCCGCGGACCGCTACAAGGACGTGGCGGACCTGAGTTCGGTGATTGCAGCCGATGAAAGC
>CBAAAH010000085.1:0-9734 GCA_964658865.1 uncultured Granulicella sp. | reverse complement strand
CGCATCGGTTCGCCTGCTGACGCGAGCTCCTCCATCACAGCCATCTGGTTGGCATTCAGCCTGGGCAGGCGCACATCCTCCGCCAGGCGCACGACCTTCTCCAACCGGCGCGCGTCGCGGTCCGACGCTTCCACCTCACGGAGGAGCCAGCGCTTGCGGACCATGCCTTCCAGCAGCGCCTTGTTCGCGCCCGTGGCGGAACGTAGCGCAGTCAACTTCATCACCAATCCGCTTTCCAGCGCGTTCAGTACGGCGTATTCGCGATTCTGGTCTTCGGCATTCAGCTTCGAGCGGCGTGAACTTCCCTTTGCCGCGCCCTCGTGCAGCACTTGCCTGCCCTGGTCGGCGATGCGGTACAGCAGCGTGCGCTTCACCTCTGCCTGCAATGGCAGCATGCCCCGCAGCACCTCGCCCAGCGGCGCGACATAATACTGGGCGATCCACTCCGCCAAGCGCATCAGTTCGTCTGGCAGCAGCGGGGCGTCGTCCAGCACCTGCTGCACGGGCTTGATGGCAAAACCCGCGGCCGGCTCCACGTCATGCACACGCAGCACCACGCCCATTAACCGCTGCCCGCTGAACGGCACCAGTACGCGCGCACCGACCGCCGGCTCCGCACCCGCTACGCTATACGTAAAGGCCTGCTCCAGGGGGACAGGCAACGCGACATCCACAAACCTCGCCACGGTCTCTAGTCTATGCTTCGCCCCCTCAAGTGCTCGACATGTCGTGCACCATGTACACGTCGGCCCGCGCGTAGCCCATGGGCGGCAACTCCGACGGTGACACATGCCGAAATCCAACCGCCTCATACAGATGAACCGCATTCGCAAGCACAGTATTGCTACCCAGAAAAATGCGCCGGATGCCGAGCTGCCGTGCGCGACCCAGTACCTCAAGGAGAATTTTTCTGCCGATCCCCGCACCTCGATGTCCCGGTGCGACGGCCATCTTCGACAGCTCGAAATCGCCTGAGCCATAGTCAAGAAGCGCAACGCAACCGACACGCTCTTCCCGGAGCCGCGCCAGAAACACATGGCCGCCTTTCGCCACGATCTGTGCTTGAGGGTCATTCAGCGTGCGGCGATCCTTCTCTTCCAGCGAGAAGAGGCGTTTGATCCACTCCTCGTTCAGCGTGCGAAACGCCGCGGCATCTTCTGTAGACTCCATTGCATATACCCGAAGTGTTTCCGCCCCTGTACCGACCATCGCCTGCCCTCTGATCCAAAGACTAGGCGGAGTCAATTGATGCGTCCAATCGTTTGTTTCAATGAATTGATAAGCTCCATGCATGGATCATGACCTTGAGCTTCGTTTGCTGCGTTCGTTCACGGCAGTTGCCGAGTCTCTCCACTTTGGGCGTGCGGCGGCAGCGCTGCATCTGGCGCAGCCCGCGCTCTCGCAGCAGATTCGGCGGTTGGAGGAGCTACTCGGCACACCGCTCCTTCTGCGTACCTCGCGCAGCGTTGCGCTCACCCCCGCGGGTGCCGTGCTGCTGCAGCGTGCGCGGCGCACACTTCGCACCCTGCAGGCAGACATGGAAGATGTACGCAGCGTGGGCCGCGGCGAAGAGGGTTCGCTCAACGTCGGGTTTATCGGCTCGGCCATGCTGTCGTTGCTGCCATCCGTTCTGCAGCGATATCACGCCAGCTTTCCGCGGGTGCAGATGCGCCTGCACGAGGCGTTCACAGCACAGGTGCTGCGGGGCCTTGCAGATGAAACGCTGGATGCGGGCCTGCTGCGAGATGGCGATCCAGCGCCGGGTATCCACCGAGAGGTGCTTTGGACCGAACGCTATGTCGCCGTTGTCTCTGCGGATCATCCTCTGGCCAAAAGAAAGGCAATTCGCGCAACGGTGCTGCGGCAGGAGCCGTTCGTGTTCTATGCGCGGTCTGCCGGCACACTGGCCTATGACAAGCCGCTTGCCCTGTGCGCCGGCGATGGGTTCCATCCGCGTGTCGCGCAGGAAGCCTCGCACTGGGTGACGATTCTGCGACTGATTGCAGCGGGCCTGGGCGTATCCATCGCGCCGGCATGTGTGCGCGGCATCGCGTCCAGCGATGTCGTCTGCTTGCCGCTGATCGGTGCAGCGTCGCAGAGCGTCGTGGAACTCGCCTATCGCGACGGCGATGAAAGGCCGCTTGTGCAGCAGTTCGCCCGCGTGGCGCGAACCTCGCCGCAGCGCTCCGCTGCCGGCGGGTACGCGCAGAAGTACTCCGCCGATAAGGTGGAGGTACTACACCGCAGGCTGGAGGAAGATAACTTGCGTTAGCCCCGAGCGGGCGGTGTCAGGTTCATTTCCACCATCACCCGCTGCAAATCTTTCCATGCCTCGCCCTTTTGTCGGGGGTCGCGCAACAGGTACGCCGGGTGATACGTGACCGCGCATTTCGCCCCACGCACGTCGAACCACTGCCCCCGCAGGCTTGCGAGTGACTGCTTGACCCCCAGCAGATACGTGGCTGCCGTGGCTCCCAGCGCAACGATAACCTGTGGCTGCACGATGTCGATCTGCCGCAGCAGGAACTGCGAGCAGGTACCCGCTTCCACGGGCTCAGGCGTCCGATTCTTGGGTGGCCGGCATTTCACCACGTTGGCAATGTAGACCGATTCACGCTTCAATCCCATCGCGCCGATCATGTTGTTAAGTAATTGGCCTGCCTTGCCCACGAAGGGTATGCCGGACTCATCCTCATCCGCGCCCGGGCCCTCACCCACGAACAACAGGCGCGCATTCGGGTCTCCATCGCCGAAGACGATGGTGTGGCGCCCGGCATAGGCCAGCGGACAACGGGTACAGTCGCCGATATCGGCACGCAATGCCTGGAGAGCAGAGGCCCTGTCGGCCAGTGCCGGGCGATCGGCTGGCATCGGAGATAGCAAATTGAAGGAAACGGGAGTCATCTCTCCTTCAACAATATCGTGCATACTGTCCGCGCCGAAGGGCTGCGCATCAAGTGGCGAGACAGGCTGCGCCATGGGCGGTGCGATGGTGATCTGCGGGCCGGCCGGGCGCAATCCCGCCGCGGATAGCGAACGCGCTGCGGGCGCCGAGGAGCGCTGCACCGAACGCTCAAACGGAGAGGGTGGTGCCGGACGAACAGCCTGCTCCACGCGCGGTTGAGGCGGGGCGGACAGACCCTTCACGCGAACCTCTGGCGCGCGGCGAACGACACCTGCCGGCGAAGCCGCCTCAAGACCTGCAACCCACGCAAGCAGAGCCTCATCGGTTGAAGGTGCAGACACCGCATACAGGTCGAAAATTCCCAGGTCACGCAGGTAATCCACGTAGCCGCGAAGGTCTTCCGCGCGAAGCTGGATTGCCGAGGTCATGCTCTGATTTTAAGCGTTACACGCTTGAAACGCCGATCAGACCGGCAGCGGCTCGATACGCCGGGGTATCACCGGGACCACGAAGCGCACCTGACCGCCAAGAATTTCGTCCTGCGCAACGCGGCACGCTTTCAGGCTGTTGGTGTGAATCAATGGCGTCGCACCCGACTGCAACTGCCGGGCGCGGCGTGCCACACCCTTAACCATGCTGTACTTGTTCTGTAGCGAATCGTCCATCGGCACCATCATGCGTCGACTCCTCGGTTACTGACTCTGTCGCTACTCTACGCGAAATATCGCGAATCGGCGTCTTCAACCGGCGACAAAGCGAGTGGACCTCAGCAGAGGGACGGTAAGCCCGACGTACGGTCTGCCTGCACCTGTGCCGAGAAGCTGTTGAGCGCGGTGGTAAGACGGCTGGATGCGGTCGCCGTTTCGCACTGCCGGGCGAGCGACGTCTCACGCGCGGTCGCCTCGTGACGCGAGTTCAAAACGATGGAACGCATCTCTGCAACGGCTGCGTCCAGCACGTCATTCACGATGGCGTAGCGATAGGAAAGCAGGCAGGCAAGCTCACCGCGCGCCTGCTGCAGGCGCCGGTCGATGACCGTTTCATCCGTCATATGTTCGGCGACGCTGCGGTTGCGCAGCCTCTTTTCCAGCACGGCAGGACTGGGTGGCATAATGAAGATCGAAACCGCCTCCGGCATACGCCGCATCACCTGCATCGCGCCTTGCACATCGATGTCGAGCAGCAGGTCGCGCTTGTGATCCGCCGCCAGATGCAGGGCCGAACGAGCCGTACCGTAGTAGTTGCCGAATACCTCGGCCCACTCCAGAAAAGCATCGTCTTCGATCATCTGCTCAAAGCGTTCGCGCGCAATGAAATGGTACTCACGGCCGTCTGTTTCCGATCCACGAGGCGCGCGCGTCGTGTAGCTGACAGAAAAGTCCAAGCCTTCTACCAATTGCCGAAGCTCGCTTACCAAGGTCGATTTGCCCGACCCGCTCGGTGCCGAAATGATGAATAGAATACCGGCCATGCATTCTCCCCTTCTTTTACCGTGCCGCCCCCACTTACACGGGAGATACCATGGCCTCAAGCTCGTCCATCGGCAGATCGTCATTGAACTGCAGTTCGTACAGGCGCTGGTACAGCCCACCCGCGCTCGACAGCTCCGCGTGCGTTCCCTCTTCCACGATGCAGCCCTTTTCCACCACCAGGATGCGGTCGGCGCGCCTTACGGTGGCAAGCCGGTGCGCAATCACGAGCGCCGTGCGGCTCGCCATCAGGTTCGCTAGCGCCTGCTGCACCAGTTGTTCGCTTTCCGAATCCAGCGCCGATGTGGCCTCATCCAGAATCAGCACAGGTGCATCTTTCAACAGCGCACGCGCAATTGCAATACGCTGCCGCTCTCCACCGCTCAGGCGAAACCCGCGCTCACCGATGACGGTCGCGTACCCCTCCGGCATGGCCAGGATGAACTCGTGCGCCAGGGCTGCCTTCGCCGCGGCTTCCACGCGTTCCATGGGCACGTCGGGCTGGCCATAGGCAATGTTATTGCGCACCGTGTCGTTGAACAGCAGCGTCTCCTGTGTCACGGTGCCGACCAGCTTGCGCAGCGTTGCGACATTCACCTCGCGCAGGTCATGCCCGTCAATGGTGATGTTGCCACTGGTAGGATCGAAAAACCGCGGAATCAGGTTGACCAGCGTGGATTTCCCCGACCCGCTTGGACCGACGATCGCCACCAGTTCCCCGCGGTGCACCTCCAGGTCGATGCCGCGCAGCACCGGCTTCGGCGAGAAATCATCCTCATCCTGATAGCTGAAATGCACGTTGCGAAAGGCGATGGTGCCCGTGAACCCGGATAGACGGATTGCGTGTTTTTTCTCCGGAACCTCATCGGCTTCATCCAGAAACTGAAAGATCTTGTCGCTCGCGCCAAGGGCCTGCTGAAAACTGTTGTAAAAGATCGCCAGCTTGCGCACCGGGTCATACAGGGTAAAGACCGCGATCAGAAACGTGATGAACGACCCAGCCGTCATCTGATGGTGCACGATACGGTCTCGGCCCAGCTTCAGCAGCAAGGCAATGGCAACGGAGGCAAGCGCGTCCATCAGCGGCGATGACAGCGCCTGCACGCCGATGGACTTCAGGTTCGCGCGGAAGAGCCGGCGCGCGGCACGGCGAAAGCGCGCCATCTCCCACAGCTCCATCCCGAACGCCTTGACGATGCGGTTTCCCGTAAGCGTCTCGTGCAGGATGTTCTGGATGTCGGCGAGTTTATCCTGGCCGCCTCGCGTGGTAACGCGCACGCGCCGGCCGATGCGCCGCGCCGACAGCACGATGACGAATACGAAACCCAGCAGCACCCAGGCCAGATTGCCGCCGTAGATGATCACCACGCCGGCGGTAAAAATCAGTGTAAAGATCTGCTGCAGAAAGTCGCTCAGCACGCTCGACATCGCCACCTGCACGCGCTCGATGTCGTTGATGAGCGTCGATAGCAAGGCACCGGTGGTGTAGCGCTGGAAAAATGCCACAGAGCGCCGCAGCACCGCGTCGTACAGGTCGTTACGCAGGTCGGTGATCATGCCGTAACCCGCGTAATTGACCAGGTAAGTGCCGGCGTAATCGCACACCGCTTTAAGCACGGCGCTGATAACCAGCGCAAACGCAACGACGTTCCACGCATTGTGCAGGAACGTCGGCACAAAGGGCGAGATATCGAGGACGTAGTGCGAGTGCGGCACGGGAAAACGCAGCATCTTGTCCCGTGGCGAAGCATCGGCGCTCAGCACGTTATCGAAGATGGGGCGGACCAGCAGGATGCGCACGGCCGCCATGGCACCCACCACCGCCATCAGCAGCGTGGCCAGCAGCGAGTACAGCAGGTAGGGCCGCAGATACCGAAACAATCGCCAGATGCGAACAAGGCCACTCATGCGGCCGGGCGATTCTGAGAGCGAAACCTGCACTGCCCTTATTGTAGCCACTGTGGCGTCAGCTAGCGGGGCATGTCGCGGTGCGACACTTTCGCACGATAGCCGCCGTTACTCAGCCGCTTGTTCATTTCTTCCGCCAGCGCCACGGAGCGGTGCTGGCCGCCGGTACAGCCTAGCGCCACCGTGAGGTAGCTCTTGCCTTCCGCAACATAGTGCGGCAGCAGGAAAAGCAGCATCTCCGTGGTGCGTTGCAGAAACTCCTGCGTCTGCGGAAAGTCTTTGACATAGGCCGCGACCTTGGTGTTCTGCCCTGTTTTTTTGCGGAACTCCGGGATGAAATGCGGGTTCGGCAGGAAGCGGACATCGAATACCAGATCGGCCTCCGCAGGAACACCGTTCTTAAAACCGAAGCTCATGACGGACAGCAGCAGCGGCTGTTCTCCCTGTTCGCGATTCCACTGGGCGTTGATGTGCGCTCGCAACTCGTGCACGTTGAAGCGACTCGTATCCAGCAGCACATCCGCCACATTGCGGATCGGGTCCATGCGCTTGCGCTCTTCCTGGATCTTCCGGCTCACCGTCTCTTCCCGGCCCAGCGGATGCGGCCGCCGCGTCTCGCTGAAGCGCCGCACAAGCACATCATCCGGTGCTTCCAGAAACAACACCGTCGTCGGCAGAATACTGCGGACCTGCTTCAAAATCGCGGGAAAACGATCGATCTGGCCCTCGCGTACATCGACCACGATCGCCGCACGACGAATTTCGCTGGAACTTCGGACCAGTTCCGCAAATTGAGGGATCAACTCCAGCGGCAGGTTATCGACGGCGTAGAAGCCAAGATCTTCAAAGGACTTCATCGCGGAACCTTTACCCGCGCCGGAAAGTCCGGTAATGACGATCAGTTCACTTGCCGGCAAAGCGGTCTGCGTGGGCAGCTTGACCGGCGAGATTGCAACACGCTTTTTTGAAGCCGGCTTCGGCTCGGCGAACTTGCTCTTGCTGGCTGTCTTTTTGGGCGTGGGCGCCATGGTACCGATGCTAGCACCCGACTGACAGGGACATGCAAAAGGGACGCCGCTGTGGCGTCCCCTGACTCGGCGGAAACGGCAACTAGTTCACGACCGCCACCGATTGACTTTTCATGTCGTCGTCATTCATCAGCGACACGTCCTTGCCGACGCCGGTCTTCGCCTGCGCCAAACGGTTTGCATCGGGATCGATGTCGTCCACCGGTAGGTCGTCCGACTCATTCTGCAGACGCACGGAGCCGGTCGCATCCTGTTCCGGGTGGTGCTGCATCGTGATCATGCGCTTTTTGCTCTTCAGCACCTGCGCCTCCACCTTTTGCAACGCCTGGCTCAGGGCGGCTTCAAGTTCCGCATGCTCCTGGTGCATGGCGACCTTGGCCTCGCATTTGGCGGAGAAGTCGTGGAGCGGGTTGAACACCGCAACTTCCACCTGGCACTGGTATTTTTCACACGTCAGCACGACTTTGGCCGTGCTCTTCGGCCCCAGAATGCGCTCGATCCGTGCCAGCCCTGCCTCTGCCTGCTGCCGCAAAACAGCAGTCACCTGCGTGCCTCTACCGGTAATTTCAAGATCCATGTACGGACCCCCTTTGCTATGCGGTTTGGATGCAGCGTTGTTGCAGCGTGACGTCTCCGCACGGTCACGAAAAATCAATTGCGGCAGCGGCGCTGGTGCGTACTTGGAATCTGCATGTCTTCGCGGTATTTCGCGACCGTTCGCCGCGTTACCTGGATGCCTTGGCGCTGCAGCTCAGCCGCAAGCGCGTCATCGGTCATCGGCTTTGCCTTGTCCTCTTCTTCAATCAGCTTGCGCACTTTCTTTTTGAGCAGCATCAGCGGCAGGTCGCCGCCTTCGGGTCCGTTCACGCCCTCTGAGAAGAAGAACCGAAGCTCATATACACCTTGAGGTGTATGCACATATTTGTTTGATACGGCACGACTTACAGTAGATGGGTGAACGCCGATCTCTTCGGCAACCTCTTTGATCATCATGGGACGCAGGCCGTCGACACCACGATCGAGGAATTCGCCCTGCCGCCGCAGAATCGACTCGCACGTGCGCACGATCGTGTTCTTGCGCTGCTCGATGTTGCGCAGCAGTTGAATCGCCGAACGGTAGCGTTCCTTGACGTACTCCTTGACCTCGCGATCCGTGTCTTTCTGGCGCAACATGCGACGGTACCCGGCGTTCAGCCGCAGCGACGGCAGGTCTTCCTCGTTCATCACCACGACCCACGCATCGTCGCGACGCACAAATGCGACGTCCGGCTCGATGAGCCGCGTCTGTGCCAGGCCATAACGCTGCCCTGGTCGCGGGTCGAGCGTGCGAATGATTTCAAGGGACTGCTGCACCTGCTCTACCGTCACCTGCAGCGTCTTGCTGAGGTCGCGCAGATCGCGCTTCTGCAGCACGTGCAGATGCGATTCCACGATGCGTTGCGCCAGCAGCACCACGGACCGCCGGCTCTCCAGCATCGTCACCGTGCCGTGCGGATCGTCCGCCGCGCGCAGGCGTGCAAGCGCAGCCTCGATCTCTCGTTGCATCATGCCGACCTGCAGCAGCAAACATTCGCGCAGGTCGCGCGCGCCGATGCCGATCGGGTCCAGCGCGGTGATCACCAGCCGTGCCTCTTCGATCAGCGACCCTGCCAGAAAATTTCCATGCGCGGAATCTGCCAGCTCCGACGCACTGGCGGTCAGGTAGCCATTCTCGTCCAGGTTGCCGACGATCAGCTCCGCCGTCTCGCGCACTTCGGGCCGCAGCGACATGGAGCCGAGTTGCCACATCAGGTGATCCGCAAGCGTACTCGGCTTCGATAGAAAGTTCTCGAACGACGGGCTGTCCACGTCTTCGAAACTCGATCCGCCGGTGCGAAATCCGGGATCGAGATAATCCTGAAAGTAGCTGCCGAAGTCGATTTCGTCGAACGGATCTTTTTCCGGTCGTTCCTGCTCTGCGGCTTTCTGCTCGGCAGAGAGCTCACGATCGCCCTCGCGGCCGGCCAGTTCATCGAAGCTGGCGGTGGACTCGTCGATCTCTTCGAGGACGGGGTTCTCCACCACTTCGGTGTTGATCATCTCCTTCAGTTCCAGTTTGTTGAGCGCCAGCACGTTCACCATCTGCACGAGACCCGGCGTCAGAACCTGGCGCTGGGACACACGGAGATGAAGCTTCGGCTGCAGCAACAAAAGGACCTCAGAAGATCTGTCGAAAAGCCGCACGCGGCTGGGACCGGGTGATCGATGCAAAACGCTTACCCAGACCACCATAGAATACGCTGTCGCCTGTGCGGCTGCGGGAAGAACGAGCCGTCTAAGGCAACGGGTGGTCCATGTTTCAAAATGAAACAACCTCGCCTGAAGCGCGGCTAGAGGGAAAAGTTGTTGCCGAGGTAAATGCGCTTGACCTCGGGATCGCGGCCA
>CBAAAH010000084.1:0-9744 GCA_964658865.1 uncultured Granulicella sp. | reverse complement strand
CCTGCGTATCCATGGCCTCGAGTTTGCCGTCTACCCCGGCCGGGAATCGCTCTCGGAACTTGCTGCGCATGGCCGCGAATTGTCGCGTCTCCGGCAGGAACCGGGCAGTCAGCTTTACCGGAGAGACGCTGAGCGCTGGCTGGAATCGCGTGTACGCAAGAACATCACAGAACTGGAAGCATCACTAAAGGCCGCGCCGATCTACGGACAGGTGCCCGCTTTCACGGCAGGGGAACGCGGCATTATAGATCTGCTTGCCGTCGAGAATTCGGGGCGTCTTGCTGTGGTAGAGCTGAAGGCAAGCGCCGACATTCACCTTCCTCTGCAATCGCTGGATTACTGGATGCGCGTGCGCTGGCACCACACGCAAACGCTCGATGCCTCCACCGGTCTCGGCGCGTTCCAGCGCCACGGGTATTTCACCGGCGTACGGCTCTCGGCAGAGGCTCCGCGGCTCTATCTCGTTGCGCCGTCGCTACGCATCCACCCCGCAACCGATACCGTGCTGCGCTACCTGAAGCCGGAGGTGGAGTGGACGCTGCTCGGGCTGCACGAGCACTGGCGGCGCACCATGAAGGTCATTACGCGAAAGCGCAGCCGGTGAGGAAGGGATAAGGAGTAAGTAGAAAGTAGTGAGTAGAAGGAGCAAGGAAGTTGATCGCCGTTCTTGCAAGAGCCGACTTATTCCTTACTCCTTTGTGCTGATATCGCGCCACAGGTCGATGGCTGGCGTGTCGACAGCGTACTGGTCGATGTGTGCGAGTTCTTCCGAGGTGAACTCGAGGTTCTTCAGCGCGTCGAGCGAGTTATCGAGCTGCTCCACGTTGCGCGCGCCGATCAGGGCTGTCGTCACGCGTGGATCGCGCAGGGACCAGGCGATGGCCATCTGCGCGAGCGTCTGACCGCGCTTGTCGGCGATGCCGTTCAGGGCGCGTACACGGTCGAGATTTTCCTGCGTGAACATCGCGTCGTTCATGGAGCCGACGCTGTTGCCGACGCGTGCGTCCGCAGGTTTGCCGTTCAGGTATTTGTTTGTCAGCAGGCCCTGCGCGAGCGGGCTGAACGCGATGCACCCAACGCCCAGATCCTTCACCGTGCCGAGCAGGTCGTGCTCGATCCAGCGGTTCAGCATGCTGTACGACGGCTGGTGGATGAACAGCTTCACGCCCTCCTCCGCCAGTAGATCGGCCATCCGGCGCGTGCGCTCTGGCGAGTACGACGAGATGCCGACGTACAGCGCCTTGCCTTGCCGCACGATCTGCGCGAGCGCGGCGGCGGTCTCTTCCATGGGGCAGTCGAAGTCGGGCCGGTGGTGGTAGAAGATGTCGACGTAGTCCACACCCATGCGCTGCAGGCTCTGGTCGAGCGAGGCCACCAGATACTTTTTGGAACCGCCCATGCCGTAAGGACCAGGCCACATGTCCCATCCGGCCTTGGAACTCAGGATCAGTTCATCGCGCAGATTGCGGAAATCGTCGCGCAGAATGCGGCCGAAGTTCTCCTCGGCTGAGCCATAGGGTGGGCCGTAATTGTTGGCGAGGTCGAAGTGGGTAACGCCACGGTCGAAGGCGCGGCGAAGGACAGCGCGGCCCGTCTCGAAGACGTCGGCGCCACCGAAGTTCTGCCACAGGCCGAGCGAAATGGGCGGCAGAACGACGCCGGAGTTGCCGCAACGGCGGAAAGGCACATCTTTGTAGCGGTCGGTTGAGGGAATGTAGGTCTGGGCAAGCGGCATCGGGCGGAAGTCTCCTGCACGCTTGGATGCACAGAAAGCAGCAGGTCTGTTCTCGAGGACACAAACTGACGGTACGATCATGGTGTGCCGACGATCTTTCGCTCTGACGGCTTTCGCGTAATGATTTGCACCCAGAGTTTAAGCTGTTTTCCCAGCGCTGGATGCACAGTCAGCAACATGCCGAAGTAAAGGGCCGTGTGCGTACGTCATCGGCAGCCTGATCTCAGGCATCGGCAAAGTCGGCGAAGGTCGGTGCGGTGGTGTCGGCGGCTTCTGAATCTTGCTTTTGCGCAAAGAAGACATCGACCGCGTGCAGAATATCGACACCCTGTTTGCTGTCGAAGATGGAGCGGCGCAGGGCGGCACCGCCAGGAATGCCGTGCGTAAACCAACTGGCAAACTGCTTCATCTTGCCGATGCCATCGCGGCGGGCACTTTCGCGGTCGCGCTTTAGCCGACGCAGGTGATTGTGCGCGGCCAGGTCGGCGGGGCTCAGCGTGGTGAGGTCCGTCTCTTCCGGAACATCGATTTCCGGGTGCTCCTGCTCCAGTTCGTGCAGCAGCATGGCGAAATAGGTACGGATCATGCGGTGGCGGTCTTCGTCGGTCGCGACGGTGTAGGCACCGGTGGCGGTGTGCTGGGCAATCTGGCGAAAGATCCAAGGGTTTGCCGGTGCGGCGCGGCCGATCATCACGGCGTCGCAGCCCGTTGCGGCGACCATGGCGGCGGCATCTTCGGGCGTGCGCACGTCGCCGTTGCCGATGACTGGAATGCGTACGGCGTCTTTGACCGCAGCGATATATTCCCAGCGGGCATTGCCGGTGTAGCCCTGTTCGCGGGTGCGGGCGTGCAGCGCGACGGCGTTCAGGCCGCAGTCTTCGGCCATTTTCGCGAGCGGCACACAGACGATGCTGGCGTCGGACCAGCCCATGCGGAACTTGACGGTGAAGGGAATCGACACGGCCTTGCGAACAGTCTCGAAGATGGTTTGAATGTGCGGCAGGTCGCGCAGCAAGCCACTGCCGCCGTTGCAGCTCACGACGCGCTTGGCAGGGCAGCCCAGGTTCAGGTCGACAATGTCGAAGCCGGCGTCCTGGCAGATGCGTGCGGAGTCGGCGAGCGTTTCCGGATTCGCCCCGAAAATCTGCGCGGAAATGGGATGTTCGTCGTCGTAGTACGTCAGGTAGCGTTTGCGCTTGACTTCGCGCATGCGGCTCAACCCGTCGGCGGAGGTGAACTCCGTCATGATGAGGCCGCAGCCGGACTGGCTGTTCGACGTTGTCGTGTCTACGTCCGTCGCGGTGCTTTCCGGCGAAAACTGTGAGGCGTTTTTGATGAAGCGACGAAAGACGGTATCCGTGACGCCGGCCATGGGCGCGAGCACCGTTGCCGGTGAGATCGCAACATTGCCGATGGTGAAACCGGCAGGCACGGCGGCATTGGCGATCGGCGATCGGTCGAGCAGAGCGGTCGTGGATTCATCCCAATGTTTCTGCATGGAAGGCGGCTCAAAGTAGAAGAGCCCCCGCAACCGCGGAGGCTCGTTCTGTTCGTTGCGGTGAAGTTACTTGGTGTCGGCGGCTGCCGCGGCAACGGAAGAATCGCTTTTGGCATACTTGCGCTTGAAGCGCTCGATGCGGCCGGCGGTGTCGAGCAACTTCTGCTTGCCGGTAAAGAAGGGGTGGCAGGCAGAGCAGATTTCGAGCACGATGTCGCCCTTGTTGGTCGAGCGCGTTTCAAAGGTGTTGCTGCACGCACACTTGACGGTGGTGGTTTTGTAATTCGGGTGGATTCCCTGCTTTGGCATGGTCGTTCCAATCTCGTTAGATTTGGCCGAACAGTCTTCCGGGTCGCGGTTCGCTTGCGGCGGGCAAGGTTCACGCCACATCGATTGTCCTGTCGCGGTGTCTGGAAGACGGCCTGCGCATTGGATGCACGGGCTTCGACGCTCGATTCAGTCTAGCGGGTGAGCGTCGACGATGCAAGGATGCACAGGCGTGCACAACAGCAGTAGTTGCATACTGGTACACGATGGACTTTTCGCTGGGCCAACTTGAAGACACCGTTTGCCGGCGCTGCGATGGGCTGGGCATGCGCGTGGTGGATGAGGGCAACGGCCGTCGCCACGCCGAGCCGTGCGTCTGCCGGCGCGAGGCGCGGGGCCGCCGAGTCATCGCGCAGGCGCGTATTCCGCGTCGATATGAGCATTGCACGCTCGACAGCTATGAGTGGAGCTTTGGCGGTGCCAACCGCTCGCTTGGCCGGGCGTACACGGCGGCGCGCAAGTTTGTCGCGGGTTATCCGCTGGAAACGGATGGAACGGGCCTGCTGCTGACCGGGTCCATCGGCGTCGGCAAGACGCACCTTGCAGTGGGCATGCTGCAGTCATTGATTGCTGAACGAGGCGCGACGGGCTTGTTTTGCGATTATCGCGAACTGCTGAAGGAAGTCCAGAACAGCTACAACTCGAACGTTGCGGCGACCGAGCTTGAGGTGCTGAAACCGGTGTTCGAGGCGGAGGTGCTGGTGCTGGATGAGATTGGTGCATCAAAGCCGACGGAATGGGTGTGGGACACGGTCGCGCACATCCTGAACAGCCGCTACAACGACCGTCGCACAACGATTCTGACCACGAATTATGCCAACCTGCCGCCGCTCGGCAGTCCCGGATCGGAAACGCCGGCCGGCATGGCAAAGTCTTCCATGCGCGAAGAAACGCTGGGTGACCGCATCGGCGAACGCATGCGATCGCGGCTGCAGGAGATGTGTGTGGTGGTGGAGATGCAGGGCGAAGATTTCCGCCAGAAGGTCAAGCGCGCCTCGTTTGCCTAATCCGGCGACGCGCGGTAGATGCCCGGGTGTCCCATGTCTCGCTTCTGAGGCATGGGGCACCTAGGTTCATCCTAAAAGCGCGGTTTCGCGCCGCGCGAGCCGGTTTTTTGGCCGGTCTTTTTCAACTGCGCGTGCTCGCTCAGCTTCTGCTTGCGTTGCACAGATTTGCCGGCGGCGGCGCGGCTCAGCGCTTGCACTTCGCCGAGAGTGAGCTCGCGGAAGTCGCCCATGGGAACGTCGAGGGTGAGCGCTCCATAGCCGATGCGGCGAATCTTTTCGACGTGGTGCCCGACCTCTTCAAACATCTTGCGGAGCTGCCGGTTGCGGCCCTCCGTCAGCGTCACCTCGTACCACGGGTTCTCACCGCGGCGCACGAGTTCCACGCGCGCGGGTGAGGTGAGTACCCGGTCGCGGCGAGTGCCGCGCTGCTCCGCCAGCCGGCCGCGGTCGATCATAACGCCGTTGCGCAACTGCTCCAGCGCCTCGCCGGTGGGGTTGCCGGCAATTTTGACCAGGTAGGTCTTCTGGACGGAATTTGCGGCCCTCGACAGGTTGTTTGCGAGGTCTCCGTCGTTGGTCATCAGCAGCAGGCCTTCGGAGTTGTAATCGAGCCGGCCCACGGGGTAGAGGCGAACATCGAGTTTGCGGCCGCTTTTGCGGGCGGTCTCGCGCAACAGGTCGACGACGGTCTCGCGGCGCTCCGGGTCGCTCATGGTCGTGACGTAGCCACGCGGCTTGTTCACCATGAAGTAACGGTGTTCCTGCACGCCCTGCAGCAGCTTCCCGTCCACGCGGATGTGGTCTTTCTCGATATCGGCGCGAGTGCCGAGTTCGGTCACGACGGCACCGTTGACCTCGACGCGGCCTTCCAGGATCAGCTCTTCGGCCTTACGGCGCGAGGCGATGCCTGCCTCGGCCACAAGCTTTTGCAGGCGTGTGCCGGCGGGTGGCTCCGGCACGACGAGGGCTTTCTTTTTCGGTGTTGCTTTCGGCTGAACGACGACGGTGGGTGCTGCAGTAGGATCGGTGATCTTTTTCATGGCGGTGCCTCCCGGCTCGGCGGTGATACGTCCGTGTGAATGCGTTCGGTTTAGGATTCGTGCGATGTTGGATGCGCGTCCGGTGTAGGCTCCGGTTCTGCGACGGATGGGCTGTCTGTTGTTGTCGTTGTGTCGTTTTCGTCCGCGGTATCGGCTGAATTGTCTTCGGCTTGATCGGCGGAGCCATCCGGAGCGGATGCCGTGTTTGCTCCGGACGGCTCTGCCGTGCTGCCTTCGCCCGTCACCTCGCGGATGTGGTCGGCGTCGCCGCGTGCGTTGGCGCGCTCGATCACGATCGCCGTCGGCTCCATGGGCAGGTCTTCCTGTTCGTTCAGCTCTCCGGCCAGCCGCTCAAACTCTTCCATCGACGGCAGTTCCTGCACATCTTTCAGGCCGAAGCGGACGAGAAATTCCTTGGTCGTTTTGTACAGCATGGGCCGGCCAAGTACCTGCTTTCGGCCGGCCGTGGCGATGAGCTTGCGGCCCATGAGACCGCCCAGGACGCCGGCGGAGTCCACGCCGCGAATCTCGGAGATTTCGGCCGCCGTGACGGGCTGCTTGTAGGCGACCACGGCCAGTGTCTCCAATGCTTGCAGGGTCAGTTTCAGCGTGGGTTTCAGGCTGCGCACGAAGCCGCGCACAGCGTCATGATATTCCGGCTTCGTTCCCATGCGAAAGCCACCGGCGACCTCCCGAATCTCAATCCCACGGTCAGATTCGGCGTAGTCGCGGATGAGGGTGTCGATCGCCCGGCGAATGTGATCGCGGACGCGGCGTTCCCGTTCGCGCACAACGCGCGGGTCGGGTGCGGCTTCAGGCTCGATTGCACCCTCTGAGGTCACAATTCCCGATGCGGCAGATGCGCTCGCTTCGGCTTCTGCAGTGACGGCGAGTTCTGCGTCTTGCTCTGATCCTTCGGGATTGCCGTCGCTTGCGTCCAAGGGGACCGTCGATTCAGCAGTTCCGTCTGCCGCTCTGCTTTGTTTCTCCGTGAGCGCCCGTTCGTCAAAGCCGCCGATCTTTGAAACGGCGTCAATCATGGTGTTGCGTTCTGGAAAGTCCAGATCAACGTCCTGCACGGCCAGCGGCAGCGGAGCCTGCCGCGCAGCCAGCGCCTCCAGTTCGGCATGCGCCTCTTCGCCCAGCAGCCCGGCAAGCTGCGGCAGCGTCACCGGCTCTTCCGATGCGTAAATCACGGCTTCGATCTTCGACTTCAGGCTCATATGTGTCTTTGTGCAAAACTTTGGCGTCAGACCGCGCCACTTCCTAGTATGCAGGAGCCGACCATTCACGATTCCAGAACGCGCAGATTTCAGAACTGAAGCACATTACCAGCAGGTAGAACCAGTTGATTGTTCAGCGGCCCCACTTGTCTTGGAACAACAGTGCCGCCAGGAAAGCATTTGCTTCTGTCGTGCCTCTAATTGCTTCCCATGCTGCGAATGCGGCTTCAGCCTGGACCACATAACCGTTTGTATAGGGTCGGGAGAGGCGAAGCGAAACATCATAATCGGCAGTGTGCCGCGCTTCTTGCAACGAGACAAAGGCACGAGCTACCTGGCGAATTCCTGCAGAGAATGTGACTTCCGACCCAAGAATGGCTTGCAATCCAGGGTTCAACAGTCCACCCACACCTATCGGCTTGCAGACAGCTTTCATCTTGCTGTGATCGAAAGCACGTTGTACGAGCGCTCTTAAGCCAGCAGGTGCCGCGGGTGAACAGAGCATTGCACCGTCTGAGGTGAGTAGATGAAACAGCGCGTAATAAGATGCTGAAATGGTGCGCCTTAAACTTGCCTGTTTTGGCGGTCCAATGGCTTCTCTAAGTGCCAGGTGAGAAGCCTGCTCCAAAAGATCATGCGCAAGCGGCATCTACCGCGTCTCAGACAGCGCCGTGTAAGGGAATCGCTGAAGATGAGCTTCAACCAGGAGCTCATCGACCTGCCGTAAAAAGGCAGAGATCAGCTTCATGCGCTTGGGTGTCAGCGGCATGCTCTTATTCACCCGGACTGGAAAGGTAATGTATACGGATTCGTCGCCGGAGTGATCCTCGCGGAATTCTACGATGGGCGCTTTAACCTGCATGGGCAACTCGAGCGAGGCGAGCACGCGTTCCACGATTTCACGTTCCTGATCGACGCTGGGCAGGGTAGCCATGGCCGCAGTATATCCCCGGTCGTTCGGGGTTGCTATACTTGGTTGTGCCGCTCCTTCTTGGCCAATCCTTCCATCTGCATAGAACGAGGCTTTCATGTCTGCGAAATACATCTTCGTAACGGGCGGCGTCGTGTCTTCGCTCGGCAAAGGCCTGGCGGCGGCCTCCATCGGCTGCCTGCTTGAGGCCCGCGGCATTCGCGTCGGCATGATGAAGTTCGACCCTTATCTGAACGTCGATCCCGGCACCATGTCGCCCTTCCAGCACGGCGAAGTGTTCGTGACCGACGACGGCGCCGAAACCGACCTGGACATGGGCCATTACGAGCGGTTTACCCACGCAAAGCTCAGCCGCGACAATAATCTGACCAGCGGCCGCATCTACGAGCAGGTCATCACCAAGGAGCGCCGCGGCGACTACCTGGGCAAGACCGTGCAGGTTATCCCGCACGTCACCAACGAGATCAAGAACGCCATGCGCAAGGTGGCGAGTGAAAACCAGGTGGTACTGGTTGAAATCGGTGGCACCGTGGGTGATATCGAGTCGCTGCCGTTTCTGGAGGCCATCCGCCAGATGCGGCAGGATCTGGGCCGCGACAACACGCTGTTCGTCCACGTGACGCTGGTGCCGTGGATCGCCGCCGCGCAGGAGCTCAAGACCAAGCCCACGCAGCACTCGGTCAAAGAGATGCTGAGCATCGGCATTCAGCCAGACATCCTGCTGTGCCGCACGGAGCGCAACCTGCCGCGCGAGATGCGCAGCAAAATCGCTGCCTTCTGCAACGTGGAAGAAGCTGCCGTCATTGCCGCGCGCGACGTTGCCAACATTTACGAATTGCCGCTGGCGCTCGAGGCGGAGCATGTCGACCGGCTGGTGCTGAAGTATCTGCGCATGGAAGACGCGCCCGAAGCAAAGCTCGACAAATGGCGTGATCTCGTCCATCGCGCGTACCACCCCAAAGACGAGGTCCACATCGGCATCGTCGGCAAGTACGTGGAGTATGAGGACAGCTACAAATCGCTGAAGGAAGCCCTGGTGCACGGCGCGCTGGACGCCAACCTGAAGCTGAAGGTGACGTGGATCGAGGCCGAGGGGCTGGAGACACCGGACGGTTCGTACGCCACGCAGCTTGAGGGATTCGACGGCATCCTTGTGCCTGGCGGCTTCGGCAAGCGGGGCATCGAGGGCATGTTGAATGCGATTCGCTACGCGCGCGAGAACAGGGTGCCGTACTTTGGCATCTGTCTCGGCATGCAGACAGCATGCATCGAATTTGCGCGGAACGTCTGCGGCCTGAAGGATGCGAATTCCAGCGAGTTCGATCCGTCCACCGCGGACCGCGTCATCTATAAGCTGCGCGAACTGACCGGCGTGGAAGAGATGGGCGGCACCATGCGTCTGGGCGCGTGGACCTGTGTCATGGAGCCTGGATCGTTGGCCGCGCGCACCTATGGCTCGACCGAAATCAGCGAACGCCACCGCCACCGCTACGAGTTCAACCGCGAGTACGAGGCGCTGCTGACCGGCGCGGGTCTGCGCCTGACCGGCACGACACCGGACGCCACCTATGTGGAAATGGTGGAACTGCCGCAGGAGCATCATCCCTACTTCATCGCCTGCCAGTTCCACCCGGAGTTCAAGTCGAAGCCGTTGGAGCCGCACCCGCTGTTCCGCGATTTCGTGAAGGCGAGCTATGGAAATCGCATGGGCAAGGGACGTGCGCTCAGCCAGGAACGGTTCGCCGCGCTGGAGGCGTAACGCCGTATGCCGGGCTTCATGGGTGCCCCATGTCTCGCGTGTGAGACATGGGGTTCTTTGTGGCACCCCCACTCTGTCATGCATCCAACACCTGCATGACACCTGACGAACAACGCACGCAGTACGAAGACACCGCGCGGCGGCAACGCATCGCTCGTACCGAACAGCAGCCGCGCAGTCCTGTCGGTGCCGTTTTGCTGGGTCTTGCGTTCTTTTTCTTTCTG
>CBAAAH010000083.1:0-9787 GCA_964658865.1 uncultured Granulicella sp. | reverse complement strand
GACCGCGGCGACCTGCTGAGCATGCTGCTGAACGCGACCGACGACGGAAGCGACCCGAAAAGCGGCGACCCTGGCGAAACTCCGTCGACCCCGCGTGTCACTTCTGAGACGTGGGATCGAACCGCCACAACACCCGGGGAAGTGCAGACCATGTCGGACCAGCAGCTTCGCGACGAGTGCGTTACCGTGATCCTCGCCGGCCATGAAACCACGGCAAATGCGCTCTCGTTTGCCGTGCACCTGCTCGCACATCACTCGGCCGTCCAGCAGCGGCTGCACGAAGAAGCCATGCGCGTGCTGGGCGACCGCCTGCCCACTGCGGCGGACTACCCCGCGCTCAGTTACGCGACCCAGGTCTTTGCCGAAACCATGCGCCTGTACCCGCCGGTATGGGTCACCGCGCGCCTGTGCGCCGAACCCTATGAAATCGCCGGCTACACCATTCCAAGGGGCGCCTCCGTGATGGCGCCGCAGTACGCCGTGCACCGCGACCCGCGCTGGTGGACCGACCCGGACACCTTCGATCCCGAACGCTTCGACAAATCCAACCCCGTCAACGCCGCTCGTCCGCGCAACAGCTACTACCCGTTCGGCGGTGGCTCGCGCCAGTGCATCGCCGAGGGCCTGGCCTGGATGGAAGGCACCCTCTGCCTCGCACTGATCGCCCGCGACTGGACGCTGACGCCCGCGCCCGGCAGCCCCGCCCAACCCGCCCTCGACCCGGCCATCAGCCTGCGGCCCAGGAACGGCATCCCGTTGCGGGTGGACCGGCGGTAGCTTGTAAAGCACTTGCCGCCCAACTGTTTCAGGCAGGTATCATCGGAAAGGTTCTGTCAATTAGGGACCACTCGGGATGAACGTGTCCTGCTTGTGGTCACAACCGTGTGCAATGCTGAAGTGCGTGTGGTGACTGCACACCCTGCGGATCGAACGATGCGCCGACGCTATGCGGAACTTAAGGAGAAACGAGATGGCCAAGTTTTTGGACACTCCGGATTTCAGCAATGAGCAGGAAGAGGCTGAATGGTGGGACTCACCCGAAGGCCGGGCCTCAATTCTGCAGGGTTTTGACGAAGCCGACAGAGAGGGAACCATTACGGATGGCTCACAGTTGCGGCAGATTCTCGCGGAGCCATCACCGACTGTGCGCCTGTACGGCGAGGACGCAGAGCTCGCAAGGGTGCAGGCGCAACAGTTAGGCCTTTCCTCCCAGGCGTATCTTGAGGGCATTCTCCATGAGGCCCTCCGGCAGAATGCTGCGCATTCTTAACGGTCATCCATGGTGCAACGTTAATTTCGATTGCCTTTGCGAGCTCTTCAACCAAGGCTCCCGGCGCGCCCAGCAACGGACTTGTTTCCGGTCCTGTCAGACGCATCGCGCATCGGCAGCACGCCGCCAGCGCGATAAGCTCCGTTGTAGGCAGAGATTGCATGCCAGCGAGCATCGCCTGGGGCTCAAGCTCGTTTAGCCGTGCGTCCAGTTGCTTGATCGTGTTTCGCGAAACGCCGCAGCCTTGCAGTTCCTGCACCGGCACGCCCCGCAGAAGCAGATTCAAGACATTTCCTACCACGACATAAAGTTCCATCCCAGGTTCCGCGCCGGTCATGCCAGCCAACCTCTCCGTTCTGTTGGACCACTCCTGCCAATGTAAGATAAAGAAAGCGGCGATGCGCTCGTTCCAACGTCGCAACCTGCAGCCCTGCAACATCTTCGGAGACCACGCTCGTGAACCGTAAACAAACCGCCGTCGTCCTTGGCGCCCAGTGGGGCGACGAAGGCAAAGGCAAAATCGTCGATGTGCTCTCCGAGCGGTACAACGTGGTTGCCCGCTATGCCGGTGGCCACAACGCCGGCCACACCGTCATCATCGACGGCAGGAAGTTCGTGCTGCACCTCATTCCGTGCGGTGTTCTGCGTCCCGGTTGCAAAGGCATCATTGCCAATGGCGTCGTGGTCGACCCGGCGGCGCTGCTCAGTGAAGTCGCCATGCTCAAGGGCATGGGGCTGCCTATCGACGGCCAGCTTTTCCTGTCGAACCGCGCGCAGATCATTCTGCCGTACCACCGCATGATCGAGCTGGCAGCGGAGACCGCGCCCGGCCGGACAAAAATCGGCACCACCCGCCGCGGCATCGGCCCCGCGTATGAAGACAAGGTGCACCGCAACGGCCTGCGCGTGGTCGACATGCTGAACCCGGCGCTGCTGCGCACGCACATTCTGAACGCGTGCCACGAGAAGAACCAGATCGCGCACGCCCTGTTCGGCACCGAACCGCTGAACCCCAACAAGATCTACGAAGAGTACGCACGCTACGCCGACCAGATTGCGCCTTACGTAACAGACACGGCCGTGCTGCTGAACAAGGCCATTCGCGAGGGGGAATCCGTCATGTTCGAGGGAGCGCAGGGTGCGCTGCTCGACATCGACCACGGAACGTACCCGTTCGTCACGTCCTCCAGCGCGACGGCAGGCGGAGCGGTCATCGGCACCGGCGTCGGGCCGACGGCGATCGGCACCGTCATCGGCGTGACCAAAGCCTACGTCACCCGCGTCGGCGAAGGACCGTTTCCCAGCGAAGACAGCACTGCCGCCGGCGATGAACTGCGTGCGCGCGGGCAGGAGTATGGTGCCACCACCGGCCGGCCGCGACGCTGCGGCTGGCTCGACCTGCCCCTGCTGCGCTACAGCAACATGATCAACGGCACAGAGTGGCTGGTCGTGACTAAGCTCGACGTGCTGGATACGCTGTCCGAGATTCCGGTTTGCACCCACTACCGCATCGACGGCGTGGAGACCGACACCATCCCCGCGGACATGGCCGGCTTCGGCAAGATCGAGCCCGTCTACAAGACCTTGCCCGGATGGCAGGCAAGCACCGTCGGCGCCAAAAGCTTCGAGTCGCTGCCCGACAACGCACAACGATATCTGCGCTTCGTAGAAGCGCAGTCCAACGCGAAGATCGGCATGGTCAGCACCGGCCCCGATCGCGACGAAACCTTCAGTCTGCCCGCCTTCTCCGAAGCGACGGGCGAGTTCACCACCGGCCACTTGCCCGTTGAAGAGGCCCACGCATGATCAGTTTCACGGTCCGTATGAAGTTCGCGCCCGAAGACCAGGCCGAAATCCGCAACATGCTGAAAAACGTCGGCGCGGCCTCACGGCAGGAGCCGGGTTGCGTCAATTACGTGACCCACGTGCTTGATACCGACCCCAACACCGTCCTGATCTACGAGCAATATCGCGATGCCGAAGCCCTGGAAGCGCATCGCGCCAGCGGGCATTTCGACCAGTATGTGACCAACGGACTGTACCGCAAAGTACGGGAGCGCACGGTCGAAACACTGGTCGAAATCGAATAACTCGCCATGCCGATGCGGCACGCTTCGCCCGGTCCTGATCGCCTGGGGACATCGCAATCCGTTCAGGGCCTGTGGCCCAGCTCTCTTCTGGCCCCTGCCCAAAATTGGCCGAAAGACCATTTCAACAGCGTGCTCGTCTTTTGCCTGTAGCCTGACGGGCAGAGCTACGGGTGGAGCAGGTGCCGGTCGCCGGCGACAACGGATTGCCGATCGAATTACCGATCGTGTCCACCAATCCCGACGCATTTTTGACGCATCCATTTCCTCAGCGTAGGATGCGTTACGCTATGCCCATGCCCACTTGCCGTCCGGCACGACTTCTGCTCGCCCTTTGCCTCACCGGCGCGGTCTGCGTCGTCGCCCTGCCGCGACCGTGTGCCGCCAGCATGAAACCGCATCGCTCCGGCAAGGCGGATCAGCAGTACATCCTTGGCGTCGAGGATCAGATTCGCAACGCCCTGCTGTCGGGCGACAGCTCCATTCTGGACAAGGTGCTGGCCGACGATTTCCTCGGCATCAGCGCCAACGGCACGCTTTCGGATAAGCAGCAGTACCTTCGGCGCATTGGCAGGCACGAACACCAGTTCACCCGCATCGATACGTTCGACCGAAAAATCCGCATCCAGCCGGCAACGGCCATCGTGACCACGACGGCAAACGTGACTGGCAACCTGGACGGGACACCCATCGCCGGCGTCTTCCGTTACACCCGCGTCTACGCCCGCCAGCCCGGCGGTGCGTGGAAGGTCATCAACTTCGAGGCGACCCGCGTCTCCGGCCACGGTGGCACGGAACTGAACCGCGGTGTCCCGATGAGGCATTAGAGGCTAAACGGTAGGCAGATCGAGTGCCTCGCGCAACCGTTCCCAGGTCACGTCCAGCGTCTCCGGCAGCATGCGGGTTTCGCTGATGGTGGTCATGAAGTTGGTGTCGCCAAACCAGCGGGGAAGAACGTGCAGGTGCAGGTGTTCCGCGACGCCGGCACCGGCGGCCTCGCCCAGGTTCAGCCCCATGTTGATGCCATCCGGCCGGTAGACCGTGCGCAGCGCCGTTTCCATGCGCTGGGCCAGCAGCATCAGCTCCGTCGCACTCTCCGGCGGCAGCTTCGCCAGGCTGTCGGTGCGTTCATAGGGCACCAGCATCAGGTGACCGCTGTTATACGGAAAGGCGTTCAGCACGGCAAAGTGGTGTGTGCCTTGTAGCAGGACGTGACCGGCCTTTTCCGCGGTGACGGCCGTAAATCCGCCTTCGGCAATCGCCCACTGTACCGCGCCAATCAGGTTCAAAAACACGGAATCATGGTCGTACGGATAGCCGCTCAGCGCCTCCGGCACGCCTTTGCGCGTGTCCAGTTTTGCTTTGGTGACATAGGCATAGCGCCACGGGGTCCATAACCGATCCATCCCCGCAGTATAGCCAGTTCATCCAATGCGGAAAATTCATCGTCGCGCGGCGCGTCGCCGACGAAAAAGCACATTTCGCTCCTCTCTGCGCGTTGACCCCGACTTTTTTCCGGAGCTATACTACAGAGGAGCTTGAGCAGGTTCGCATAGGCCGCCAGCTACTCCGCACAACACGCTTTGGTTTTGACCGCCCGTGGCCTTCCGGCCGCGTCGACTCGTCAGCCGAAACGCGATGTTCGTCCGTAGCCTGCGACCTCCGGCCCCGCTTCCGCGTCTGATCCCTAGGATCATCACCTCAATCCCGAAACCGAGAGCAAACCCCTGAGCACCGAACTGGAAACCATGCCCACCTCCGACACGGTCAACACGACCGAAAACCCCAACTCCGCTGAGACCACCATCCACGCCACCGAGGCCAACGGCCCCGTGACCGATGCGGTAAGCAACCCTGAAGTGGGTGCGAACCACCTCGTCACGCCCGACCCGCAGGTCGAGACCGCTCCCCTTGCCGGCTTTGCCGCCAACCTGGAAGCAGCCACCGGCGCGGACGACGTGGACTACGACATGGCCGACTTCGCCGCCGCCCTCGAGAGCTTCGACCGCGAGCAGGCTGAAGACAAGGCTGCCGCTTCCGCCGCCATGGAAGAGGACAAGGTCGTCACCGGCACCGTCATCAAGATCACCGACAAGTACGTCGTGGTCGATATCGGTCTCAAGAGCGAAGGCCTGATCCCCAAGGATCAGGTGCTGGATCACACCGGTGAGCCCAAGCTTGCCGTTGGCGATGCCGTTGAAGTGGTTGTGGAGCGCGAAGAGCAGGAGGGCGGCTACCTCGTTTCGTACGAGAAGGCCCAGCGTCATCGCCTGTGGGACCAGTTGGAGAAGGCTGCAGCCGACAAGACCCCGGTCACCGGTACCGTGCTGTCGCGCGTCAAGGGCGGCCTCACCGTCGATATCGGCGTCAAGGCGTTTCTGCCCGGCTCGCAGGTTGAGATTCGCCCCGTGCGCAACCTCGACACCTACCTCGGCCAGCCCATCGACGTCCGTGTCATCAAGCTGAATAAGAAGCGCGGCAATGTGGTCATCAGCCGCAAGGAAATCCTTGAAGAGGAGCAGAACAGCCGCAAGGATGTCACTCTGCAGACTCTTGAAGAAGGCGCGATCCTGACCGGCGTCGTCAAGAACCTGACGGACTACGGCGCGTTCGTCGACCTGGGCGGCCTCGATGGCCTGCTCCACATCACCGACATGAGCTGGGGACGCCTTACCCACCCGCGCGATCTCGTGGGTGTGGGCGACGAAATCCAGGTCAAGGTGCTGAAGTTCGACAAGGACAAGCAGCGCGTGTCGCTCGGCTTCAAGCAGTTGACGCCTGATCCGTGGCTCGATGCCATCGAGCGCTACCCCATCGGTGCACAGGTCAAGGGCCGCGTGCTTTCCGTGACCGATTACGGCGCGTTCGTCGAGCTGGAGCAGGGCATCGAAGGCCTGGTCCACGTCTCGGAGATGACCTGGTCCAAGCGGATGAAGCACCCGTCCAAGATGGTCAAGCCCGGCGATGAGGTCGACACCATCATTCTCGCGGTAAACCCCAACGATCGCCGCATCTCGCTCGGCATGAAGCAGTTGCAGGATAATCCCTGGGAGCAGCTTGAGAACAAGTACCCGATCGGCGCTACCGTCGAGGGCCGCGTCCGCAACCTGACCGACTTCGGTGCCTTCATCGAGATCGAAGACGGCATCGACGGTCTCGTCCACGTCTCGAACCTGAGCTGGACCAAGCGCATCAAGCACCCGTCGGAAGTGCTGAAGAAGGGCGAAAAGGTTCGCGCGATCGTTCTCGGGGTGGAACCGGAAAACCGTCGCCTCTCGCTCGGCGTTAAGCAGCTTGAGCCCGATGTCTGGGATACCTTCTTTGCGCAGCACCGCGCCGGCGACGTCGTCAAGGGCAAGGTTCTTCGTACCGCGCAGTTCGGCGCCTTCGTCGAACTCGCCGAGGGTGTCGAGGGTTTGTGCCACGTCTCCGAGGCAGTGGACGAGACCGGCAAGCAGACCACTCTTGAGGTCGGTTCAGAGCACGAGTTCAAGATCGTGAAGATGAGCCCTGAAGAGAAGAAGGTTGGCCTCAGCCTCCGCGGCGTCGGTGAAGAAGCCAGCCGCGAAGAGGTCGAGAGCTACAAGCAGCCAAACCGCGGCGACTCCGGCTCTTCCAATTCGAGCAACTCCGGCAGCACCACGCTGGGGGACCTGCTGAACTGGAAGCGTTCGGACCGGTAACCTGCAGTCCCGCAATCGCAAAAGGGCCGCTTCCATGGGAGCGGCCCTTTTGCCTGTCGTGCGTCTCCAAAGAAAGTAAGAAGTGAATACCGGATGCTGCACACACGATAGCTTCGCGGTTTACCGTCGAGATCGCCACGGCTCACAAGGCCGCGGCTCTAGCTGCGTCTACTCCTGCGTTGATTGGGCGAATAAAGCCGCTAAACGCGTATTACTCGCCCAGAGGGCGATATCGGTCTTCGGGCCGTTCGCCATTCATGTTGATGTAGTAGGAGGGCGGGCGACTTGGAGGCATCTCGCCTGCCTCGATCTTGGCCATATTCTTTGAGGCCTTGCCGAAGATATCCAGCTCTGCCGGCGCGAAAGATTCCGGGGGAACGCCCGCAATCGCGACGTACCCCGGGTCATGTCCCAGCAATTCCGAGATCTGATTCCAGGTATGAAAGGGGGAGGTTGTGGGCAGCAGGATGAAGCGGCGCTTCGGCTCCGGCACGTAGAAGTAGTACACCCAGATCGCGAGCGCAGCGCAACTTGCACTGGTATCCAGCAGACCCGCCGTCGAGAAAATGTCGTGCTGGCGAAAGATAGACCCCGAGTCCAGCAACGTGAACAGGGTGATGAAAGCAAGGCCGATGCTCAAGCCGAAGATCCTGCTGCGCACGGACAGGCCGAGTGGCCGGATGGCGAGGCCGACAAATGTGATCAAGCTCAACACGATGACGGCGCTGCTGCGCTCCATCTGAATCGTTGCGGCGACCATACTGTTGCGGGACCGTGCATCTGTCGACAAGAACACACTCAAAGCCAGCGCGAGTGAGACGGCCGCCGTCCACTGGTAAATAATGGAGCCAAGCTGTTTCAGGCCTTTGAGCGGCCGCAATGCCTCTTCAAAAATGGTGTAAGTCAGAAAGACCGCGCTGAGTGCGGCAAGTGCGTATGAGATCCAGTAGGTGTAGAAGTACGTGCTGTAAGAAGTCTGCGCTGAAAACCATCGCGAGGTTCGCAAAGCCAGAAGTGCACTATCCGGGAGGAAGTGCCAGGCAGCAACGAACAGCATCGGCCAATACACGCGAAGAGATCGCGAGCGGACCAACAACAACAACGCTGCCATACTCAACACGAGTTCCAATGCGTTCATGAAGTGGAACGCGAAAGCGAAAAGCGGCTGCACCGTTGGTTTCCCCTTCGCTAGAGGATACCGAACTTCGTACATGCCGCCTACGCCGCAGGAAAAAGGCTATTTAAAAATGCCGCAACCATTCGGATCGCCCGGAGGGCACGTCGGCACCATGGAAACCATTGTGCTTTTTGCCGGCGTAACGACGGAGACCGGCCGCACCGCGGCGCCGAGGCTGAGAACCGAAAGGACGAGGGCTGCATTGCAAAAGAGGGTTTTCATGGGGTGTCGTCTCCTGTAGCTGGCTAACCTCACCAGGATAAGACTCACACTAAGTGCGATAGCCTTTCGCGTCCATTGCAAACACTTCATCAGCATACTGAGTTAGGGTTGGAATTACCGCTGTAATTGCTTTCCCCTCCTGCCTTGCACAATGCGTAACCGAATTTCCTCAACGCAGGAAGGCACAGCGTTCCGTAAACGAAATCTTCATCGAAGAAGGAAAATACAGCAGGTTGCTCAGGCTTCGAAGTAGAGATACTTTCGCCAATTTGCATCGGCCGATCCCAACATCCGCATAATGTGCCTGGAGGTGTGTAACGAAAACGGCCTGGGTTCACGCGCCAGTGTCATATCGGTAAGCTCATGCAGTAACTGGCTACCTTTTCGCCGATTGCAATCGTGGCAGCACGCCACCAGGTTCTCCCACGTAGACAGACCGCCGCGCGATCGGGGTAGCACGTGGTCCAGCGTCATCTCGTTCGCGTTTAGAATGTCGCCGCAATACTGGCAGGTATTCCGGTCGCGCAGCAGAATGTTTTTTCGCGAAAGCGCGCGCGTCTGGTGGGGAATGCGCCGGTATTCCAGCAGGCGGATGACGCTGGGTAGCGGCATCTTCACGCGCGATGCATGCAGCGTTGCGCCCTGTTCTTCTTCGGTGCGCGCCACGCCTTTCAATACCAGCACCAGCGCGCGACGTGCACCGCAAATATTGATGGGTTCATACGACGCGTTCAGCACCAGCACCGGCGTTTGCAGCGTACTTGCGCCGCGCGGCCTGGGAGTGTTTTCGCCGGTGGGCGCGGCCATGCCGTGGCAGCGTACCAGCGATTTCTGCTTGCGAATCTTAGCGGACATCATCGACGTTCACTCCCCTGAAACACGTTCTTTCGAAACACTGTCTGGTTTGTTGAGCTATCGTTCTCGTTCCTTACGTTTCCATCCTCGACCACGTTGTAACGTCCGCAGTCGCGTGCGGCAGGGCATCCCAACCGGCGGCCATCCGCCGCTGTGTCCGCGCCAGCGTGGCCACGCGCACGCTTGCCGCGCCTGCCCGCAGCAGCACACGGGTGCATTCGGCTACCGTTGCGCCGGTGGTGTACACGTCGTCCACCAGCAGCACCTGCAACCCGGTCGCGTCGCCACTTACGGCAAAGGCACCACGGACGTTCTCGCGCCGCTGCGACGGTGTGAGGTGGGTCTGGCTTTCCGTTCGCCGGGTTCGACGCAGCAGGTGGTGCGACGTCTTCAGTGTCGGCCCGGCCGTTAGGCCGCGCATCTGGCGCACGGCTTCGTTCGCCATCAGTTCACTTTGGTTGAATGCGCGTTTTCCATGGAACAGCGGCACCGC
>CBAAAH010000082.1:3168-9797 GCA_964658865.1 uncultured Granulicella sp. | reverse complement strand
CCCTGCAACTTTGCGCTTTACTCATCGAACGTTGCAGCGCAGGCTCGTTCGATGGATGGATTCATCAGGATGCTGCGGGAGCTTCGCCCTCAGCCATCCGGCTCACGGTGCTGAGCAATTGCTCGGGCATGACGGGCTTCAGGCGGAAGGTGACATTAAAGTTGGCGTACTCCTCCTCCGCCTCTTCCATGCCGCTGATGACGAGCACGGGTAGGTCAGGGTGCGACTTACGCAGTTCGCCGACGAATTCCGCGCCGGACATACCCGGCATGATGTGGTCGGTGATGACCAGATCGATCGGTGCTGGAAACTCTTTACCCTGAAACTGTTCAAGCGCGCGCTGCGGATTGAGTACAGGGATCACGAAGTATCCCGCCCGCTTCAGAATGGTTTGGCGTGTGGCTGCCTGGATCGCGTTGTCGTCGATCAGGAGAATGGTTCGCTGCATGCTCTGGGCAAACTCTCTTTGTGGTATGTGGCAATGTGATGCCCTGCACATCGTTTACGGTCGTATGGGTGGGTGAGATTTATTCCAGGGCACGACGGAACTGTCTTGACGCGGCGAACAGGCCGTGTTCTGCCGGCATACCGCACAGGGCGAATGACTCGTCGCCGGACAGGCGGCAGCCTTTGCACAGGCACCGGCAATGAGAGAATCAAAGCCATGAAGCGCCGCGTCATCGAACACTATGAGCTGGTGCGCAAGCTGGGCGCGGGTGGCAGCGGTGTCGTCTTCCTGTCGAACGATATGCTTCTGCAGCGGCCCGTGGTGCTGAAGCTGCTGAAGCAGGGTGCGCTGACCGCTGAGCAGATGCGCACGACCTACCTGCGCGAGGCACGGCTGGCGAGCGCCATCGAACACCCCAATGTCTGCGCAATTTATGACGTGGGCGAGGTGGACGACGAAGCCTTCATCGTCATGCAGTACGTGCCTGGCAAGCCACTGGACCGACTGATCGCAGAGGGCCCTGCGAACCCGCAACTGGTGATTTCGGCGGGAATTCAAATGGCGGATGGGCTGGCAGCAGCGCACTCGTTGGGCATTTTTCATCGGGACTTGAAGCCGGCGAATGTGATCCTGACCGAAGGCGGCCTGATCAAAATTCTAGACTTCGGGTTGGCGCGGCGCATCAACGTCGACGAGGCGGAGTTCGATCCGGCAAAGCCTTTGAATCGAACGCCGGCAGCGGGTGCGACCTATACCGCGCGAGGCGGAACGATCGCGTACATGGCACCGGAGCAGTTCGTCACCGGGCAATCGAGCGTGCAGAGTGACATTTGGGCTTTGGGCGTTGTGCTGTACGAACTGGTGACGGGGCGGCATCCATTTCACAAGCCGGACCTGCCGGATTTTCAGAGTATCCGCGCCATCCAGTTTCAGGATCCGCCATCGCTGCGGGAGATTGCGCCGAATGTGCCGGTGGAGCTGGAGAGCGTCATTCTACGCTGTCTGGAGAAGCAGCCGGCGTCGCGGTTTGCCGGTGCCAGCGATGTGCGCGAGGCGCTGAAGACGATTCTGAAAGCCACGCAACTGGAAGGCGTTGTCGTGCCGGGCGATACGCTGGCAAGCATGCCGACGCAGGAGCGATTGTCGCTCGATTCGCCCGAGACGGAAAAGCGCACGACGGGCATCCTAAGCATGCTGGCGGAGCGGTTTCGCGAGAGTGGCGGCAATGAAAAGCAGAACACCATCGTGGTGTTGCCCTTTCTGAACCTGGGACCGGCGGACCAGGCACCGCTCTACGGTTATGCCTTGGCGGACGCAATTGCGACACGGCTGGCGCGGGTGCAATCGCTGGTCATTCGGCCGTCGAGCGCGCTGATGAATCTGCCGTCGAAGCAAATGGACCCGCTGAGCATCGGCCGCAAGCTGCTGGTGCAGTATGTGGTGGCGGGCAGTTTTATGCGCAGTGCCAACGGATTCGACCTGAGCTGGCAGATGCTGGACGTGCCGGCGCAGGCGGTGCGCGCCGGCGGGTCGGTCGACGTGGAGAGCTTCGACCTGGTGGCGGTGCAGCGCGAGATTACGGATGAGATTTTCAGCACGCTGCAGGGGGCGGGAACGATCCACGGGCATGCCGAAGTCGCACCGTCGCGGGCGATGACGAACGCGTTCAGCGAGGAATATCTGCAGGCTCGCGCGCTGCTGAGTTCTTTTTTGTCGCGCACCGGCAGCCGGGACGACCTGGAGCGCGCGCGCGTGCTGTTTGAGCAGGTGACGCTGCGCAATGGCGGGTACGCGCCGGGCTGGGCCGGCCTGGGCATTGTGCACCTGCAGTACACACGCCATGGGCTGGGCGGCCAGATGCACCTGATCGAGGCGCGGCGCGCGTTTGATAAGGCGCTGTCGCTCGATCCCGGATCGGTCGAGGCAAACCTGTATCGCGTGTACATGCTGCTCAGCCGTGGAGAAAAAGAGAGTGCACGTCATGGCATCGAGCATCTGTTGCAAACTGCTGGCAACGACTGGAACGTGCACCAGGTCGCCGGGCAAACGCTCCGGCTGGATGGTTTGTACGAGGAAGCGCTTGATCAGTTCAACGTCGCGCTGCGGCTGAACCCGTCGAACGCGGCCGTGGTCTACAACCATCGCGCGCGCGTGTACCAATACCAGAATCAACTGGAACTGGCGGCGGACGAGATTGAAAAAGGCCTGACGCTAGAGCCGAAGCAGCCGCTGTTGCGCATCAGCGAGGGCTATCAGTTTATGCGGACGGGCGAGCTGGAGCGCGCAATCGAAACGCTGGAGGCCGTGACGTTAGAAGACCCTTCGCTGCGCATCGTGTTTCCAACGATCGCCATGTGTTATGCGCAGCTTGGCCAGCGGGATAAGGCCGCGACGTTCATCGTGGATGAAACTCTAGCAGCGGCGGAGGCGGACAGCGAGATGGCGTATCGGCTGGCGACGTACTTTGCGGTTGAGGGCGACGAGAGCGAGGCGCTGCACTGGTTGCGACGCGCGATCTATTTGGGCAACGAGAACTATCCGTGGTTTTCGATCAATCCGGCGTGGAACAAGCTGCGTGGCCACGGGGATTTCGGGCGCATTCTTGAAGATTTGAAAAAGAGCTGGAAGCGAAATTCGAAGACCTGGAAGCGTTTGCTGGCGCAGGTGCGGCGGGTAGACGCAAACTAAATGGACAAATTGCCGCTCCGATTCTTTCAAGCGGTAACTTTCAAAGGTCGAACCGGCTTTAGCCGTCGAGATTGAACGTGAAAAAGTCGGCGCGGCTTGGCCGCTGAGAGAGGAGCGCCGGCACTGAAGCGTGTGGCTTTCAGCACCGAAAGTAGCATCTCGGCAGCCAAAGCAGCGTTTATGCTCTGCGTGTCCATGCCGATGGCTAAGCCGTTTGAAGCGCGGCTGAACTGCTCGAGAGATGCTGCCTAACGCGCAGGAACGAAAGATTCTCCATACTTCGGACCGGTTGATGCCGTGGCGGGCAGATCCGTATCGGCAGGTGCGGTGATGGGCCGGCGGCGAACGAGTTCCGGTTCGCGCGCCATGCTGTCAATCTGTGCTGGCGTGGAGAGAGACAACACGAGCAGCGTGTCGTTGGGCAGCGTGGCCTCGCGGTCCTGCTTGAGCCACACCACGGTACCAACGCCGGCGCCGATGCCTGCGCCCACAAGCGCGCCCGGAACGCCGCCGATCAGGCCACCCGCCGCCGCCCCGCTGCCGGTGGTGAGTGAAAGTTCAGCCAGCGTTTGCACGGCGTGGTCCTTGCGGACGATATTGCCCTCGCCGTCGGTTCGTGTGCGCGCGTACTGGTCGGTGTCGATCACAGCGGCGTTGAGCGGCATGCGGGTGCCGTCTGGCAGAACGATGCTCTGCGCCTGCAGGTGAATCATAGCGGCACCGCGGAAACGGCGGCCGCCGTGGATCTCGGTAATGCGGCCCTCTACCGTGGAACCGGTGGGAAACACAATACGACCCATGTGCTGCACGGGTTCGGTAAGCGTGGCAGAAAACGGTGTTTCGGTCGCCGTTGTCGCGGTATTGATCGTGCCGTGCAGGCGCGCGCGCACCAGCGTTCCGGCGGGTAGTTCTCCCGGGCGTGTTGGAGCGGCTTCCACGATGTCTCCGTCACGATCGTCCGCGGTCGTAACGGTTTCGGGGGTAAACTTGGCCAAATCGTGGTGACGCAGCGTGACAGAAGGCGAGCTGTCGTCATGGCCGTTTGCAGGTGAAATAACGGTGGTCGTGGTGACGACGGTGGGTTCGCTGTGGGCGGGGATCGTTTCGGTTTGCGTCACGGCCTGCGTGGCCGGAGCTTCGTCGATGGCATCCGCTGGGTGTGACACACCGGTCTGCTGGGCCAGCAGGGGAGATGCGGCGAAAAGAAAGGCTGCAGCTGCGAGTCGCTTCACGGTTTGTTGCCTCCGAGGGTGTCGGTCGCTGGTGCGAGGCCGGGTACGTTCAGGCTAGTGGGTTGCGGCGCTGCGCGGTGTCACTGCCTGCCGAGAGGAATCTTGCTTGCCAACAGTGGCTTTGTCTTTCCGTGGTTTCGCGGTCTTGCTAGAATCATGACTGCGGCCCGGTGGAATAACACGCCGGCAGCACACGCAATTATGGGAAGTTTCATCGACACAATTCTGGGCGCGGGCGGTGGTGCGATCGCCGTGGATCGCCGGCCCCGGCTCAACGATCGCCTCAGCCATCGCATCGTTGCGCCTGGCGTTGAGGCAGAAAGCACGGCAGGCACCATGACCGAGATTGTTTCCATCAAAGCGCGCGAGATTCTGGACAGCCGTGGTAACCCCACCGTCGAAGCCGACGTGCAACTGAGTGGTGGAGCGATCGGCCGGGCGGCGGTGCCCAGCGGGGCCAGCACCGGCGAGCACGAGGCAGTGGAACTGCGCGACGGCGACAAGCAGTACTACCTGGGTAAGGGTGTGCTACAGGCGGTGGAGAACGTGGAGAGCGTGCTTGCGCCGGAGCTGAGCGGTCTGGACGCCAGCAACCAGCGCCTCGTCGACGCGACCATGCTTTCACTGGATGGCACACCGAACAAGAGCCGGCTGGGTGCGAATGCGATTCTCGCTGTCAGCATGGCTACCGCGCGTGCTGCAGCCAACGCGCTCAAACTGCCGCTCTACCGTTACCTTGGTGGCGTGAACGCGTGCCTGCTGCCGACGCCGATGATGAACATTCTGAACGGTGGCGCGCACGCCGACAGCAACGTGGATTTTCAGGAATTCATGATTATGCCCGTCGGCGCGGAGAGCTTTAGCGAAGCGCTGCGCTGGGGCACCGAGACGTTCCACACGCTAAAGAGCGTGTTGAAGAAGAAGGGTTACAACACGGCCGTGGGCGATGAAGGCGGCTTTGCGCCGTCGCTGAAGTCGAACGTGGAAGCGGTGGAGTTGATCCTGGAAGCGATCGAGCAGGCGGGCTTTACTGCGGGCGAAGAGATCGCGCTGGCGCTTGACCCGGCTTCGAGCGAATTCTTTAACAAGGAAGCCGGCAAGTACATTTTCAAGAAGTCGGATAAGTCCGAAAAGACACCGGTGCAAATGGCCGCGTACTGGGCGGATTGGACGCGTCAGTATCCCATCATCTCAATTGAAGACGGCTTGGCGGAAGACGACTGGGAAGGCTGGAAGATTCTTACCGATGAAATTGGGGATAAGTGCCAGTTAGTCGGCGATGACTTGTTCGTGACGAATTCCAAGCGCCTGCGTGAAGGCATCGAAAAGGGTGTCGGCAACGCGATTCTGATCAAGGTCAACCAGATCGGTACCGTGTCGGAAACGCTGGAAGCGATCGAGCTTGGCCGTCGCTATGGATACGCGTCGATCATCTCGCATCGCAGCGGCGAGACGGAAGATACATTTATCGCCGACCTCGCCGTGGGCACCGGCGCCGGCCAGATCAAGACAGGCTCGGCGTCGCGAACGGATCGGATTGCGAAGTACAACCAGTTGCTGCGCATCGAAGAAGAGCTCGGACAGACGGCGGAGTTCCTGGGTGTTGAATCGGTCAACGCTGGCGAATAAGTCGAACGTCATTGCGCCGGTCCAGGTCATGGACCGGCGCTTTTATCTTTGCAGGTTACAGTTGAGGAATAGCGATGGCGCGCCGTAAACCGCTGGTATTAACAATTCTGGATGGCTGGGGTGTGCGTGCGGACACACTTGGCAACGCCATCGCGCAGGCGCGCAAGCCGACGTATGACATGCTGCTGCGGGAATACCCGAATACGATTATTCGCGCGAGCGAGCAGTTTGTCGGCCTGCCGGACGGGCAGATGGGTAACAGCGAGGTCGGGCATCTGAACCTTGGCGCGGGGCGCGTGGTGCGGATGGATATTTCCCGCATCGACCAGTCGGTAAATTCGGGGGAGTTCTTCACGCTGCCGTTGCTGGTAGATGCCGTGAAGGCGGCGCAGGAGCGTGGGCGCGCGATCCACTTACTCGGATTGGTAAGTGATGGCGGCGTGCATTCGCACCAGCGGCACCTGTACGCGTTGTTGAAACTGTGTGCGCAGCAGAGTGCGAAGGATGTGTTTGTGCATGCTTTTCTGGATGGGCGCGACACCATGCCAACGTCGGGCGCGGGGTATATCGAGGCGTTGCAGCAGCAGATCAAGTCCGTCGTCCATCGCGAGCTGATCAAGCGCCTCGACCTC